>NZ_DBPF01000093.1:0-8748 GCF_002299355.1 Catenibacterium sp. UBA627 | reverse complement strand
ACAAAGATGGAATAATTTTGATGGAGTAAAAATACAGCGAGACCTTTATTCCGCTTTCTTAATAATGAATATAGCAGATGATTTAAAGAGTTTTGATATTGATAAATGTAATGACAGATTTGAGAACTTCTATTGGCTTCATAATTTGGAAGTTGAAAGATTAACAGGTAAAAAGAATTTAAGTAGTATATCAATTTAAAAGAGAAATATATAAAAGGTTTTGATACGAGCCTAACGCTATCGCTAATTCATTCAATAGAATGATTGATAGTGAAAGTCTTATAGAAATTCATTAATCTCATATGCTTTCGAGTATATTTGGAAGTGAATGTATATAAGAACCCAACGTATTTTAGCCGTTGGAGTGTCAGAAAAGTCTCACCAACTGATATTATGGTATATAATTGGTATTCAATGCTGATGATTATATCAGGACTCGTGTTTATACTAATCGGAGATAGAAAGGAAAAGAACTAACATGAACAAAATCGCAAGCTTTACAGTCAATCATTTGACTTTATTACCAGGTATTTACGTATCTAGAAAAGATAAGGTAGGGGAAGAAGTTATCACTACTTTTGATATTCGTATGACAGCACCTAATAGAGAACCTGTTATTAATACAGCTGAAATCCATACAATGGAACATTTAGGTGCCACTTTCTTAAGAAACCACAAGGAATGGGCTGAAAAAGTTATTTATTTTGGTCCTATGGGATGTCGTACAGGATTCTATATGATTCTTGCAGGAGATTTAGAATCTAAAGATGTTGTAGACTTAGTAACTGAAATGTTTACTTTCATGGCTGAATTTGAAGGTGATGTTCCAGGTGCTGCAGCAAGAGATTGTGGTAACTATTTAGATATGAACTTACCTCTAACTAAGATTGTTGCGAAAAGATTCTTAGATAACACTCTTAAGAATATCACAGAAGAACATTTAGTATATCCAGACTAAGACTTCTTTGGAAGTCTTTTTGCTTGTACGTACATTTCTTGCCTATATAAGTATTTAAATGTATACTAGAGACAGGAGGTATATTATGACGAAATATCAGAAAATATATCAGGACCTACTTGAGAAAATCAAGAGAGGAGATATCAAACCCCATACACTTTTACCAAGTGAAAGTGAACTTATGAAAATCTATGATGCATCAAGAGATACTGTACGAAAGGCTTTGAATCTTTTGTTAAATGATGGTTATATTCAGAAGAATAAAGGAAAAGGATCTGTTGTATTAGATATTAATCGTATCGCATTTCCTGTATCAGGAGTGACAAGTTTTAAAGAACTAAAGAAGACTCTTCATGGTGAAGTCAAAACGATAGTGACACTTTTTAGTGAAGAAAAGCCTGATGAAGAGATACAAAAAGCACTCTATGTAAAAGATGATCTTGTATATCATGTCAAAAGAATAAGACAAATAGAGGGAGAAAAGATCATTCTAGATGAAGATTATCTTAATAAGAGTATTGTAGAAGGATTAAGCTATCAGGATGCAGAGAACTCACTCTATGAATATATTGAAAAGAAATTAGGATTAAAGATCAGTTTCGCAAGAAAAGAAATAACTGTAGTAAAGGCAACAGAAGAAGAAAAACAATTATTAGATATGCTTGATTATGACCTTCTTGTATGTGTTAAATCTTATGTTTATCTTGAAGATGCCACTTTATTTCAGTATACAATATCAAAACATAGACCGGATAAATTCCGCTTTGTAGATTTCGCAAGAAGATCTGAATTATAAGATTAGATGAAAGGTCTAATCTTTTTTTCTCTATTGACGTGCCTGTACGCACATAATAAGATACGTGTGTCAGGCATGTATGTACTACTCATAAAAATGGAGGGTTTTATGGAAGAAATAACTGTAGTTAGCGATGGGGAATTTTTAGTTTTTAAAAGTGATTCTGAAAAAGATTTAGAAATGGATGTTTATTATGGATATGATTCATCAAAGATGAATGAAGGAAAAAAATTTTTATTTACTATGACAGAAAGACAAATGATAATTAAAAATCCGGATTTAAATCATCGTTTATTTTTCTTGGTTTGTCCAAAAGAAGGTAAGAATTATGTTATTTCTACAAGATTGGTTAATCTTGATGGAACAGATAATTTCAGAGATTGTGGGGGATATGAAACAATAGAAGGGAGAAGAGTGAAGTGGGGATTGTTGTATAGATCGGATCAACTTTCAAATATTTCAGAGAGAGATGTTACTTTTCTTAAAAACATGGGATTAAAAACTATAGTTGATTATCGCAGTAAAAGTGAAGCAAGTGCTGCACCAAACAAAGAGATTTCTGACGCTAACACTTATTCCTTAGATCCTTATGCGAAAACTGCTCAGCTAGCAGCAGGTTCTATTGATGATGATGTGAATAAAAGTATTTTAGATTTATTAAAGGAACATAAATTTTATCCTGAAAAATATGGAGATCCTGAAGAAAATATGTATAAACAATATAAAAAATTCATTTATTCAGATTCCTCTAAAAAAGCATATAGAGAACTTATAAAATTAATTTTAGATGAACATAATTTACCATTAGTGCAGCATTGCAGAGGCGGTAAGGATAGAACTGGATATGGAGTTGCAATCATACTATTAGCACTTGGTGTTCGTGAAGAGTGTGTGATTTATGATTATACACTGACAACTCAATATAGAGTTACAAAAAATAAAAAACAAATGAATCTTTATAAAAAATACACAAAAGATGAACAGACGTTAACCCTATTATCTACATTGCAGCAATCTAAAGAAATTTACATGGAAACAGCTATAAATGAGATGAAAAAGACTTACGGTTCAATAGATTCTTATTTAAAAGACGCTTTAGGTATTGATCAAGATGTAAAAGAAAAATTAAAAGAAATATTCTTATATGAGGAGTGTTAAAGGTATCATATTGATAAAACTAAGCTTAAAGACTAATTTCGCAAGAAAATCAGAATGATAAGATTAGATGAAAAGTCTAATCTTTTTTTATTTTCTCTATTGACCTACCTGTACGTACATGTTAAGATATGTACATATCAGACATGTACGTACAGGTTATTAAAATAAAGGAGAGAGAATATGGCAAAATATACTGAAGATGCAAAAGCACTACTTGAGTATGTTGGTGGTACAGACAATATTCAGGCAGTCACACATTGCGTCACAAGAATGAGATTTGTTTTATTTGATGAAAAGAAAGCAGATGTTGAACGTATTGAAGAGATTCCATCTGTCAAAGGTACTTTTACTCAATCTGGTCAGTTCCAGGTTATTATTGGAAATGATGTTCAGTTGTTCTATAACGATTTTATTGAAATTTCGGGTATTGAAGGTGTTTCTAAAGAGGCTTTAAAGTCTGAAGCAAAGACAAATCAGACTACACTCCAAAAAATCATTGGCAATCTAGGAGAAATATTTGCACCAATTATTCCAGCTTTAATTTGTGGTGGTTTAATTCTTGGCTTTAGAAATGTGATTGACTCTATTCAGATGTTTGATCATGGTACAAAAACATTAGTTCAGATTTCTCAGTTCTGGAGTGGTGTAGATAGTTTCTTATGGTTAATTGGTGAAGCAGTCTTCCATTTCTTACCAGTCACAATTGTTTGGTCTATTACTAAGAAGATGGGTACAAACCAGGGCTTAGGTATTATCCTTGGTATTACACTTGTATCCCCTCAGTTGTTAAATGCCTATGCAGTCGCTTCTACGCCTGCTGCGAAAATTCCTGTATGGGACTTTGGTTTTACAACAGTTCAGATGATTGGTTATCAAGGACAGGTTATCCCGGCTATTCTTGCAGGATTTGTCTTAGTATACCTAGAAAAGTTCTGGAGAAAAGTAAGTCCTAGTGCAATCAGTATGATTGTTGTCCCATTCTTTTCAATTGTACCTGCTGTATTAATTGCGCATACAGTTGTAGGTCCAATTGGATGGACAATTGGTAATTTTATTTCTGATGTTGTCTGGGCAGGTCTTACTTCTCCATTTAGATGGTTATTTGCTGGTGTATTTGGTTTTGTCTATGCACCACTTGTAATCACTGGTCTTCATCATATGACAAATGCGATTGATACACAGCTCACAGCTACTTTTGGTGGTACATTATTATGGCCAATGATTGCATTATCTAATATTGCACAAGGTTCATCAGTACTTGCTATGTGTGTCTTACAGAAAAACAATAAGAAAGCAAAAGAAATTAATATCCCTTCTTGTATTTCATGTTATCTAGGTGTTACAGAACCTGCTTTATTTGGTGTTAACTTAAAATATACATTCCCATTTTTCTGCGGAATGATTGGTTCAGCTTGTGCTGCCATCTTCTCTGTATCAACTGGAACTATGGCTGCCTCAATCGGTGTTGGGGGAATTCCTGGAATTCTATCTATCATACCTAAATATATGTTTAACTTTGCGATTGCAATGCTTATCGCTATTATTATTCCTTTCACATTAACTTATATCTTAGGTAAGAAAAAATTAAATGAAGTAGACTTCAATGGAAAAGTTAAACCTGTAAATGAAGTATTTCATTCTCCATTAAAGGGGAAAGTCATTCCTTTAAATGAAGTAGATGACCAGGTATTCTCTCAAGGATTGATGGGTGAAGGATTTGCGGTAGAATTAACAGATGGTGAAGTCAAAGCACCATTTACTGGTGAAGTTGTGATGACATTCCCTACTAAACATGCATATGGACTATTAAGTGATGATGGTATTGAAATACTTATTCATTTAGGTATGGATACAGTAGAACTCAATGGGGAAGGATTTGAATGTCTTGTAGAAAAGGGACAAAGAGTCAAACAAGGTGAAACAATTGCGAAAGTCAATCTAGATTATGTGAAAGAACATGGTAAGTCACTTGTATCACCGGTCGTATTTACTTCTCATCAGCATATTGAGTTAAAGGATGTTAAAGAAACTGATAATAATCAGGAAATTATAGAAATCAAGTAGGAGGTTATTGTGTTAAATTTTAAAGATAAAGTTGTTTACCAGATCTATCCAAAATCATTTTATGATTCTAACAATGATGGTGTAGGGGATATAAAAGGTATTACTTTAAAGTTAGATTATCTTAAAGAACTAGGTATAGATTATATTTGGATGAATCCTATCTTTATCTCACCACAAAAGGATAATGGTTATGATGTAGAAGACTATAAGCGTATTAATCCTGCTTTTGGAACGATGGAAGATCTAGAAGAACTGATCTTTGAAGCTAAAAAAAGAAACATTTATTTAATGTTTGATATGGTTTTCAACCATACCTCTACTGAACATGTCTGGTTTAAGAAAGCTATGGCCGGTGATGAAAAATATAAGAATTACTATTATTTTAAGAAACCTAATGAAGATGGTTCAATGCCTACTAACTGGGAATCTAAGTTTGGAGGTCCATGCTGGGAATATGTAGATAAGTTTGATGAATACTATTTACATCTCTTTGATGTGTCTATGGCTGATTTAAACTGGTCTAATCCTGATGTAAGAAAAGAAGTACAGGATATTGTTCAGTTCTGGATTGATAAAGGTATCAAGGGATTTAGATTTGATGTTATTAATTTAATTGATAAGATGAAGTTTGAAGATGATTATGAAGGTGTGGGAAAGAGATTTTATACAGATGGTCCTCTTGTACATGATTATTTAAGAGAATTGAATGAAGCCACATTTGGCCGTTATGACGGTATGGTCACAGTAGGAGAGATGTCTGCTACAACTATAGAAAACTGTATTGGATATACAAATCCAGATCATCATGAATTAAGCATGGCTTTTAACTTCCATCACTTGAAAGTAGATTATAAGAATAAAGAAAAATGGACAGTCATGCCATTTGATTTTAAAGAACTTAAAGACTTATTTAACTCATGGGAATTAGGTATGCAGGAAAATAATGGATGGAATGCCTTATTCTGGAACTGTCATGATCAGCCTAGAAGTATCTCACGTTTTGGAAATGATACAAAGTATCATAAAGAATCAGCTAAGATGTTAGCTGCAAGTATTCACTTACAAAGAGGAACACCTTATATTTATATGGGTGAAGAAATTGGTATGACAAACGCATATTTCACTGATTTAAGTCAATACAAAGATGTAGAAAGTATCAACTATTATCATATTATGAAGGATGAAGGTTATACTGATGAAAAAATCTATGAAATACTTCAGGCTAAATCACGTGACAATGCAAGAACACCAATGCAGTGGACGTCTAGCGGAGGATTCTCTACACATACGCCTTGGATTGAAATGAATCCAAGATGTAAAGATATTAATGTAGAAGATGCATTAAAAGACAAAGATTCTATTTACTACTTCTATAAGAAACTTATTGAATTAAGAAAAACTTATAAGGTCATTAGTGTTGGTACTTATACACCTTTATTTGAAGAAAGTGATTGTCTCTATGCATTCAAGAGAAATTATGAAAATGAAGAACTTATTGTCTTAAATAATTTCTATGATAAACAAACTACAGTATCTATTGATAATATTGAAGAGTATGAAGTAATGATTTCTAACTATCAGGATCATGACTTAAAGAAAGAATTACATATCAGACCTTATGAAACAGTGGCTTTATATAAAAAGAAATAATTGATATAATACTCTTATAAAGAGAGGTATTATTATGCATTTATTTTTGACAAGCTCAAACTTAACATTAAATGGTCAATATATTAACGAAGAGAATGGTTTCCGTTCTCTTCTTTTTGATGTTCTTCCTCGTTATATTCGTTGTCTTTATATTGCATCTGATCCAATTGATACGATTTATAATGATGAATGGGGAAACTACCAAAAGAAAGCCTTGATGAATAGTCATTTCTTAGTGGATACATTTACTATCCTGGATGATCGAAACAAAGAGAAGACAGAAGAACTCGTGAAAGAATCAGATCTTATCATACTTGGAGGAGGACATGTGCCTACTCAAAACAAGTTCTTCAGAGAAATCCACTTAAAGAAGTATTTAAAGGAGTATGAAGGTGTGATAGTAGGTGTCAGTGCCGGTTCTATGAACTGTGCAAAGACTGTATACGCCATGCCTGAACTTCCAGGAGAATATTTGGATAAGAAGTATCAAAAATATCTTCCGGGGTTAGAACTCACCCAAACAATGATCATTCCCCATTATAATGAAATACATGATGATTGTTTAGATGGTGTTCATATATTCAAGGATATTGCCTATCCTGATAGTGCCAAAAGGACATTTATTGTATTGGTAGATGGAAGCTTTATCCATATTCATGAAGGAAAAGAAATGATTCATGGACTATCTTATAAAATAGAAAAAGGAAAACTAACACTTATACAAGAAAAAGATTGTATGTTCACATTGGATTCATAAAGAGGGGTTATATTATAAATGTATTAAGAAACTCCCTTAAAAAAATATCTTAATACACAAGAGCAAAAGAAAATTGTTTTTAACTCTCCCCTTAAAACATAATTGTAAACAAGAAGGACGTTTCAATGCGAAGCGTCTTTTTTGTATAGCACCATATAAAAAACAAGCTGGATAACCAGCTAGTTAGTCTATTAAACCTGTATCTCTTAAGAGCAAAATAAAACGCCGTGTTTACCGCAATTCATCCCACCTCCTATAATGTGGGGGAATTCTTGCTCACGGCGTGTTAAAAGGATCTGATTAAAAACGTTTTTTATAGCATACCTGTGGTTTAAGGGTATCCAAATTTTTATTTGTAACGTGAATATAAATATTGTATGATATTTATATCATGAAGAGAGGAAGTTATATTATGGACTACGATCAATATCTTGAAGAATGCAAAAAAATCAAAGAAAGAAACTATCTTCTTTTAGATCTTTTTAAAGACGATCTTATTCAATCAGGTTTAAAAGATAAAACTATTAGCCGTCATCTTTCCAATGTAGAATTCTATATTAATGAATTTTTACTATATAGGGATGCTTATCCTATGGAAGAAGGGCTTAATATGCTTGATGATTATTTAGGAGACTTTTATATCCGTAAATGTTTATGGTCTACGCCTGGTAATATTAAGTCAACTGCAGCAAGTATAAAGAAATTTTATAAATCTATGTTAGCTCATGGAGAGATAGATAAAGCGGGTTATCATTACTTATGTTCTTTGATCAAAGATTCTATGGAGGTATGGCAGACGGACTGTGCTATTTATAATGATCCAGAAAGTCCTAATCCATTTTTTCCGTTTTAAAGGGGCTGTAACGAATAGATAGTATTTACTACTACCTTGAGCGTTACAGTTCTTTTTCATTTTTCAGACGCACCTAAAAAGAACCTTCCTATTTCTTTAAAAAATATCATCTGAAAAATAATCTAAACATCTTCTTGATCTCTTCGTTTTTGTTTCATCTTTCGTTTGTGGTATTCCCTGATATTATGCCCCATTGCAACAAGGTACATCTCCATCTGAACATTGTCATGCCCTCTTCTGTAGAGTCTGTCATGACCTATATTCTCCTTAAGATCACCGAATGTTTCTTTTGTTTTATTATCTTTCTTGTACATGAGTTTTTTACCTCCTTCACTTATAATATTTTCTTGCTTCCTTATGAAATTTATCAAGTTCCTTGTAGTAGTTTATGCATCTTCTGATTTTGGATTTAGTGCATCTGGATTTGAATAGACAACCATCACAGTGACAATTTATTGGACAATGAAATGACGAGGAGGAAACAAAAAGAGTAACTCTCCTTAATTGTTCAA
>NZ_DBPF01000109.1:2134-10378 GCF_002299355.1 Catenibacterium sp. UBA627 | reverse complement strand
GCATATTACGAATCGTTATGGTATTTTTGCTGAATAAGATAACCTAAAGCAACAATTTACTTAAAAAGAGCGAATAAAAATAAAAACACTACTAATTTTTTAATGAATATGTAAGTGTTGTGTATTTTGATTAGGTTTGATTTATTTAGTTGTTTGATATGATATAGTAGTGTGGAATGGAGAGGTGAATATGAAGAAAATATTAATTTTATTAGTGACAATGATGTTATGTGCCTGCTCACCTGCAGAACCTATGCCACTCAAAGACAGCTTTGGACAGTACAAACAGGAGAAAATCGTATATGCAAATAAGAAGAATTACATAAAGAAGAAGGACGCTTATAATGCGTATCTTGTTTATGAAATCAATAAAGATACATGTACATTTGAAAGTGATTTAAAGTATCAGAATATCCAGTATAAGAAGGTTGAACTATCAAAAGATGAGAAAGAAAAAGTTCCTGAAGCACTCATCAAATACAACCTTTATGAAGGTGAAAAACAGTTAGGTATTGCAGTTTACTTAGGTGAAGAAACTGTTTATATTTCTAGCTATGATCAATATGATGGCAGTCCTGCATATATTGCGAAAATGAAAAAAATCACAAAGAAGAGTTAAAATTTACGAAAAACAGAAAGTAAACAATTTTGTTTATATTTAAAGAAAAATTATTGACAAAGTAAAAAAGTGATTGTATTATAAGCCCAAGTCAAATAAACAAATCGATGAACGAGAAGAGTATCTTACAATCACCTACAGCGAGATGACATAGAGTGGAAGGTCATCAGGAAGATATAAGAGAAACGCACTCGGGAGAGTCTGTTGGAATTGAGTATAACAGAACGTGAATCTGCGTTAATGAAGAGGTGGTTTGTATGATACAAGCAACTAGAGTGGTACCGCGTTTATATACGTCTCTGGATTAATCCAGAGGCGTTTTTTGTTTATTAAAGGGGTGTTTGATATGAAGGAACGACGATTTAGTTAAGTAGTGGGGCATTAAAATAAAACATCAAACATTTAAAGGAGAAGAAAATTATGGAAAAGAAAACATTTAAGAAAGTTGTATTAGCTTATAGTGGAGGATTAGATACTTCAATTATTATTTCTTGGTTGAAGGAAAATTATGGTTGTGAAGTTATTGCAGTTGCTGCTGATGTGGGACAGGGTGCTGGAGAACTTGATGGTCTTGATGAAAAGGCTGCAAAGACAGGTGCTTCTAAATATATTTGTGTAGATTGTAAACCTGAATTTGTTAAGGATTTCTGTTTTGAAGCAGTTAAAGCCAATGCATTATATGAAGGTAAGTATATGTTAGGTACTTCTCTTGCAAGACCAATTATTGCGAAGAAGTTAGTAGATATCGCTTTAGAAGAAGGTGCAGATGCAATCTGTCATGGATGTACTGGTAAAGGTAATGACCAGGTAAGATTTGAATTAGCTATTAAAGCATTCGCACCAGATATGCCTATTATAGCTCCTTGGAGAGAATGGGATATTAAATCAAGAGAAGAAGAAATCGAATATGCTGAAGCAAGAAAGATTCCTCTAAAGATCAATAGAGAAACAAATTACTCTAAAGATAAGAACTTATGGCATTTATCTCATGAAGGTTTAGATCTTGAAGATCCAGCTAATGAACCTAAGTATGATGAAATCCTAGAAATGGGTGTTTCACCAGAAAAAGCACCAGATGTTCCAACATATATCACTTTAACTTTTGAAAAGGGTGAAGCTGTAGCATTAAATGGTGAAAAACTTGAACCAGTAGAAATGTTAGCTAAGTTAAATGAAATCGGTGGTGCGAACGGTGTTGGTATCGCAGATATGGTTGAAAACAGACTTGTTGGTATGAAGTCAAGAGGTGTATATGAAACACCAGGTGGAACTATTTTATATGCAGCACATCAGAACCTAGAAGAAATTACTGTAGATAAAGAAACACAGCATTTCAAACAGCAGGTAAGCTTAAAGCTTGCTGATAATATCTATAACGGTCAGTGGTATACACCACTTACTGAAGCATTACTTGCATTCGTAGATAAGACTCAGGAAAACGTAAATGGTGATGTTAAACTTAAATTATATAAGGGTAATATCGTAGGTGCTGGTGTAACATCTCCAGATACATTACATGATTTACAGACAGCATCATTTGATGAAGATGATGATTATGATCAGTATGATGCTAAAGGATTCATCACATTATACGGTTTACCAATCAAGGTAAAAGCTAAGTTAGATCAGAAGAAAAAGAAATAGGAGTTTAAGATATGGTATTGTGGAAAGGTAGATTTTCTAAAGAATTGAATCATGAAGTCAATGCATTCAATTCATCTCTTTCATTCGATCATCGTATGTATAAGCAGGATATCAGAGGATCTCTTGCTCATGCAAAGATGTTATGTAAACAGAGTATTATTGAAGAGAAAGATTATGAAGAGATTGTAGAAGGTTTAAATGCAATTTTAAAAGAGATTGAAGAGGGTACACTCCTCTTTGATCCTGAAGCTGAAGATATTCATATGTTTGTGGAAAGTGAACTCACAAAGCGTTATCCAGTGGCTGGTAAAAAACTACATACAGGACGTTCTAGAAATGATCAGGTTGCATTAGATCTTCGTTTATATGCACATGATGAAATTCTAGAAATCAAGAAAATGTTAGTGAACCTGATTCATACATTAACAGGTTTAGCTGAACATAACCTTGATACAATCATGCCAGGATATACACACTTACAAAGAGCACAGCCTATTACTTTTGCACATCATTTAATGGCTTATGCATCAATGTTCTTAAGAGATATTGATCGTTTAGAAGATGTTGATAAGAGACTTTATGTATCACCTCTAGGAAGTGGTGCACTTGCAACAACAACTTATCCATTAGATAGACCATTTGTGGCAGAAGAATTAGGTATGTATGATATTATGTATAACTCTTTAGATGGTGTGAGTGATCGTGATTATGCGATTGAGTTATCAAGTGCCTTAGCCACAATCATGATGCATTTATCAAGATTCTCAGAAGAAGTGATTCTATGGTGTTCATGGGAATTCAAATTCATTGATCTTGATGATGCCTATGCAACAGGTTCTTCTATTATGCCTCAGAAGAAGAATCCAGATATTGCAGAATTAGTAAGAGGTAAGAGTGCAAGAGTCATTGGTGATGTGAATACATTACTTACAATGATGAAGGGACTCCCTCTTGCTTACAATAAAGACATGCAGGAAGATAAAGAAGCTTTATTTGATGCAATTGATGAAGTCAAGCTTTGTCTTCCAGTCTTTACAGATATGATGGCAACTATTACTGTTCATAAAGATAAGATGAGAGATGCTGCTGCAAGAGGATTTATTAATGCAACAGATTGTGCAGATTATCTCACTAAGAAAGGTATGCCATTTAGAGATGCTTATAAGATCACTGGGGAACTTGTAAGATACTGTATTGAACATGGAGAAACATTAGAAACACTTCCTCTAGATGTTTATACAGGTTATACAGATATGTTTGGTGAAGATGTTTATCAGGCTATTTCATTAGAAACATGTCTTAACAACAGAGCAGTTGTTGGTGGACCTTCTCCTAAAATTGAGATGGAGAATATTCATAGAATCAATCAGAAAGTGAGTGGATATTGTGATTAAAGCAGGTATTATTGGTGCAAGTGGTTATGCAGGATGTGAACTATTAAGAATCTTATTAATGCATCCTGAAGCAGAAGTAACAGCTATTTCTTCACATAGCTATACTGGTAAGAAGATTTATGATCTTTATCCTAACTTCTATCAGGTATGTGATTTAGAGTTTATTGAGGATACAGAAGTCATTGAGAAAGCAGATATTATTTTTGCATCTCTTCCTCATGGCTTATCTGAAAAGTATGCCAAGACATGTGTAGAAAAGGGTAAGAAGTTTATTGATTTAGGGGCTGACTTCAGACTTGATAAAGAAGAAGATTATCAGAAATGGTATGGTTTAGATTATAACTTACCAGAACTTCATAAGAATCAGGTATATGGTTTACCTGAAGTCAATAGAGATAAGATCAAGGATGCCTCTATCATTGGAAATCCTGGTTGTTATCCTACAACTATTACTTTAGGCCTCTATCCTTTATTAAAGAATAAGCTCAATGTATCACAGAAGATTATTATTGATTCAGCATCAGGTACAACAGGTGCCGGTAAGAACTTAAGTGATGGTATGCATTTTCCAAGATGTAATGAATCGTTCCATCCTTATAAAGTAGGTGTACATAGACATACACCAGAAATTGAGCAGGAATTAAGTAAGATGAATGAAAAAGATGTACATATCACATTTGTCCCTCATTTGCTTCCTGTAGACCGTGGTATTGTTTCTACTATTTATGTTCCTGTAGATAAGTCTCTAGAAGAAATCTATGAAACATATGTAGAGGCTTATAAGGATGAACAGTTTGTGAGAGTATTACCTCTTGGACAGGTCGCAGACTTAAAGTTTGTGAAAGCATCTAACTATTGTGATATTTCATTACATATGGATGAACGTGATCATACATTAATTGTAGTGTCTACAATTGATAATATGGTGAAAGGTTCTGCTGGTCAGGCAGTACAGAATATGAATATTATGTATGGACTCGATGAGAACACAGGTTTAAATCTTGTTGCTCCATCATTTTAAGGAGGATGTTATGAAAGATATACTTGGTGGTGTATGTGCACCAATAGGATTTAGCGCAAATGGTATTCATGCAGGAATGAGAAAGAATAAATCTAAGAAGGATTTATCTCTTATTGTGAGTGAAGAGTTATGTACAGCAGCTGCAACATATACACAAAATAAAGTAAAAGGTGCTCCTTTGATAGTTACAAAGCAGCATTTAAAGAATGGTCGTGCAAGAGCTATTATCTGTAACTCAGGTAATGCGAATACATGTAATTCAAATGGTATTGAGCTTGCAAATGAAGTATGTGCTTTAGCTGCAAAGGAATTAGGTTTAAAGGAAGATGATATTATTGTCGCTTCTACTGGTGTTATTGGTCAGCCTATGTCTATTGATCCTTTTAAAGATCATATGAAAGAACTTGTAAAAGGGTTAAATGTAGATGGGTCTCATGATGCATGTTATGGAATCATGACAACTGATACACAGCCTAAAGAATATGCAGTAGAGTTTAAACTAGGTAATGCTAAATGTCATATTGGGGCTATCGCAAAGGGCTCTGGTATGATTCATCCAAATATGGCAACAATGCTTGCTTTTGTAACAAGTGATGTAGCTATTTCTAAAGAATGTCTAGAAGCAATGGTACATGAAGTTGTAGATGATACATTTAATATGGTCAGTGTTGATGGGGATACATCTACTAATGATATGTTATGTGTATTATCAAATGGTATGGCACAGAATAATAAGATTGTCTTGAAGGATCAGTCTTATAATATTATGAAGGATGCGTTATATCATATTTGTGAACAATTATCTCGTGGTATTGCGAAAGATGGTGAAGGAGCAACTAAACTTCTTACATGTAATGTCAAGAATGCGAAGACATTACAGGATGCCAAGATTGTTGCAAAGAGTGTTATCACTTCTACTTTATTTAAAGCAGCGATGTTTGGTAGAGATGCGAATTGGGGTCGTATCTTATGTGCTATCGGTTATTCTGATGCTGATCTAGACATCAACAAAGTATCCGTGACATTAGCTTCATCTGCAGGAGATATTCATGTTTGTGAGAAGGGCATGGGTGTTATCTTTGATGAAGACAAAGCATTAAAGGTCTTATCTGAAGATGAGATTGATATCAATATTGATTTAAATGATGGTATGTGGGATGCAACAGCATGGGGCTGTGATCTTACTTATGATTATGTGAAGATTAATGGGGAATATAGAACATAATGGAAGAAAGAGAAATATATCGAGCAAAAATCTTATCTGAAGCTGTTCCTTATTTACAGGAATACAATGGTAAGACAGTAGTAGTAAAATATGGTGGAAATGCGATGATCAATGAAGAATTGATGAACAATGTCATTTCTGATATATGTCTAATGACTTTAGTTGGTATTAATGTGGTATTGGTTCATGGTGGGGGGCCTGAAATCAATAAGGCATTAAAACGTTCTGGTATAGAATCAAAGTTTATTGATGGGTTGCGTTATACTGATGAAGAAACAATTGATATTGTCCAGGAAGTATTAGCCGGTAAAGTCAATAAAAATCTTGTAAAGCTGATTATGAATGGGGGAGGCCGTGCAGTAGGTCTTTGTGGTATTGATAATAAGTTATTAGAGGCGAAGAAGATTAAAGACGAATTAGGTTATGTAGGCACTGTTACACAGGTGAACAATGAAATCATTAAGGATGCAATCAAGAGTGGATATATTCCAGTTATTGCATCTATCGCAATGGATGATGAAGGTAATAGCTATAATGTGAATGCAGATTATGCAGCAGCAGCTATTGCGGATAGTCTAGAAGCAGAAAACTTGATTGTAGTTAGTGATATTCCTGGTTTATTAAGAGATCCTCATGATGAAAAGACATTGATTCCAGAGGTATCTATCCAGGATGTAGAAAACTTAAAAGCAGAAGGTATTATTGCAGGAGGTATGATTCCTAAAGTGGATTGTATTACTCATGCATTAAAAGGTAATATGTCAAAAGCAGTCATTATTGATGGTCGTATTCCACATTCTATTCTTATTGAAATATTATCTAAGGATGGTAGTGGTACACTATTCACAAGATAACAGAGTTACATCTGTTATCTTTTTTTTACCTCTAAAATAGTATATTATTAAAGATAAGGAAGGGTAAGACGATGAAAAGATTATTATGCTTATTATTATGTAGTATATTGTTTGTGGCATGTGGTACTACGAAAGAGACAAAAAAGAAAGATACGGCAGTAGTAGAGAAACAAAAGAAAAAGGAAGAGGAAAATAAGAAATTAGAGGAACAAAAGAAAAAGGAAGAAGAAGCTAAGAAACTAGAAGAACAGAAAAAAATAGAAGAACAGAAAAAATTAGAGGAACAGAAGAAAGCTGAGGAAGCTAAAAAACAGGAAGAATTAAAAAGACAACAGGCATCTGTTGCAACAAATAATAATGTGGTAGCCATTGATGCAGGACATCAAGCAAGAGGTAATTCACAATTGGAACCGATTGGTCCTGGTGCTTCAACACAAAAGGCTAAGGTCGCAGGAGGGGCAACAGGTACTGCGACACGTATTCCTGAATACCAGACAACGCTTAATGTGAGTTTGAAACTAAGAAATGTATTACAGTCTAGAGGGTATAAGGTTGTTATGATCCGTACAACCAATGATGTAAATATTTCTAATAGAGAAAGAGCTGAAATGGCTAATAATGCAGGAGCAGGTGCTTTTATTAGATTACATTGTGATGGTATCGATAATAGCGGTGTGACTGGTGCAAGTGTACAGGAACCAGCTAATGGAAATCCTTATATGAGTGCAGGTAATGTGTCTGCTTCACAATCTTTAGGAAGAACAGTACTTAATCATTATTGCAGTACTACAGGTATTAGAAATAGAGGAATGGCTGCACGTAATGACTTAAGTGGAATCAACTGGTGTAAGACACCTGTCTGCTTACTTGAGATGGGATTCATTTCTAATGGTGATGAAGATAGAAAGTTAAACAACAGTGATTTCCAGCAGAAAATTGCGGAAGGTATTGCGAATGGTATTGATGCGTATTTTGGTCGATAATAATTGCATTCACGCCTATTAACTGTTTATAATGTTTTTTGATAAGGTTATCCTTATAGGATAACCTTGAATTTTAGAGTATATTCCTATTGGTTTAGTAGGGACAAGAGGTGAAATAATGGATAACATAAAAGCGATAGAACGTAGTATTATTACAAATTTTAGAAAACCTTTATGGCGTAGATTTATTAAGGGTATTCAGGATTATGAACTCATTGAACCTGGTGATAAGATTGCGGTATGTATTTCAGGTGGAAAGGATTCAATGCTTCTTGCGAAGCTATTACAGGAATTACAGAGACATGGAAAGTTTCATTTTGATTTAGAGTTCATCTGTATGGATCCAGGCTATAATCCTGCCAATAGAAAATTGATTGAAGAGAACGCAGAAAAGCTAGGTATTCCTATTCAATTCTATGAGTCAGATATATTCAATGTCGTACATGGAATAGAAAAGAACCCTTGTTATTTATGTGCAAGAATGCGTAGAGGGTTCTTATATAA
>NZ_DBPF01000109.1:0-2113 GCF_002299355.1 Catenibacterium sp. UBA627 | reverse complement strand
AGAGCACAGGAATTAGGATGTAATAAGATTGCGTTAGGCCATCATTATTCTGATGTAATAGAAACAATATTAATGGGTATGATGTATGGGGCTCAGGTCCAGACTATGATGCCTAAGCTTCATAGTAAGAACTTTAAAGGTATGGAATTAATTCGTCCTATGTATTTGATTCATGAAGAAGATATTATTGCCTGGGCTGAAAAGTTTAATTTAAAGTTCTTGCAGTGTGCATGTCGTTTTACAGAAGAATCTGAAGCACGTGGAGAAATTGAACATACATCTAAACGTGCAGAAACTAAGATGTTGATTAAGAAACTAAGAGAAATCAATCCTAAAGTAGAACAGAATATTTTTAAGAGTGTAGAGAATGTCAATCTTAAAACAATCATTGCCTATACTGACTGGGATGAATCAAAGAAGAGTTTCTTAGATTTCTATAAGGAGCAGGAATAATGGACGATCAGTTTATAAGATTAAGATGGGTGGCAGGTAATGAGTCTATTGATATCATGAAGACTAAACATGTTGCAGTGTTTGGCTGTGGTGGTGTTGGAGGCTATGCCATTGAAGGATTGGTTCGTTCTGGTATAGGAACAATTGATGTATTTGATCATGATACAGTGGATATCACAAATCTCAATAGACAGATAATTGCCTTACATTCTACAGTAGGTAAGAAGAAAGTAGATATTATTAAAGAACGTATGTTAGATATTAATCCAAATTTAAATATAAATACGTTTGATACATTTTATTTACCAGAGAATGCTGATACAATAGATTTATCTCAATATGATTATGTAATTGATGCAATTGATACAGTAACTGCAAAGATAGAATTGATTAAGAGATGTACAGAATTGAATGTACCTATTATCTCTTCTATGGGTACAGGAAATAAGCTTGATCCTTCTCACTTACAGATTACTGATATCTATAAGACAAAGATTGATCCTCTTGCGAAAGTAATGAGAAGAGAATTAAAAGCAAGAAGAATTAAGAAGTGTTTAGTTGCTTATTCAGATGAGATTCCTGCAAAGACAGGACAGAGAACACCAGGTAGTAGTGTATTTGTGCCAGCGAGTGCAGGATTAATGATTGCAGGATATGTGTTTCAATCATTGATAGGAGGATAACAGTATGGCAAAAGTTGCAGTTTTAATGGCAGATGGTTTTGAAGAAGTAGAAGCCTTAGGTGTAGTAGATATCTTAAGACGCGCAGAGGTGGATGTAGACACTGTTTCTATTAAAGAGGAGCAGGTTGTCATTTCTTCTAGAAACATTCCTGTACGTGCCGATAAGACACTTACAGACATGGATTATTATGATATGATTGTGATTCCTGGAGGAGCAGGTGCATGGACCTTAAGAGATGATGATCGTATTATTTCACTCATTAAGAAATATGATCATGAAGAAAGATATATTGCCGCTATATGTGCAGGACCTATGGCTTTAGGTAAAGCAGGTGTAATCACTAATAAGAAAGTCACTTCTTATCCAGGAGAAGAAATAGAAAGCTATTTAAAAGCAGGTAAATATGTTGAAGAAGAAGTGGTTGTAGATGGTCATATTATTACTAGTAGAGGACCAGCTACAGCATTTGCGTTTGCTTATAAGCTTTTAGATGTATTAGGTATTGATTCATCAAGCCTTAAGCATGGAATGTTGTATGATTTATACAGATAGCCTTTGTGCTATCTTTTTTTATTTAGGTATAAAAAAAACGATCCCGAAGGATCGTAGTATTTAATATGGTGACCGGTACGGGATTCGAACCCGTGAATGCATGCGTGAAAGGCATGTGAGTTAACCGTTTCTCCAACCGGCCAGCGGAATTGAGTATATCATAGGAGAAACGAACACGTCAATAGTTATCTTAATATTTTGATAATGAAAATGCTGAAATTTTTTTGTCTTTAAAGGTAAACTTAATTTGTATATTCTTCTCTTTATATTTATAGGTTATTGTACCTTTTCCGTTATTGTAATGGTTAGAAGTAGGAGAAGAATAAGTATGCTTTACTGTAGAATAATCAGTCCCAATAGTAATATTATTCTTAAGTTTATACTTCTTGGTAAAGAGAGTGATTGTTTGGATCTTTCCATCTTT
>NZ_DBPF01000055.1:0-18497 GCF_002299355.1 Catenibacterium sp. UBA627 | reverse complement strand
CGTTGTAATTCTCCTGGCTGACCATCCTTATAAGGTATCTTATAAGAAGAACCATCTGTTAAGCATAAACAATTTAATTGTCCTCTATCTGCCACAGCGAGTCCACCATCAATACCAATCTTATTATGATAATCAGGATCATACCAGATATTAAAAGAATGATCATCATTTACATAACATAAAGGCGTATGACCAAATATATAAGTATAATCAGGATTACATGGGTTCATATAGAAATATTCTCTAATCCAGGCAAGTAATTCAGGATCACTATCTTCTATATTGGTTACCTCAGGATCCACTCCTGCATGCACCATCACATAATGCTTGCCCTGATAATCTAGTTCTATATAGTTAGGTAGACTATCAATAAAATCAATAATTTCCTGTATAAACTCTTTCTTTATATCAAAATATTCCTCATAAGGAATAGAATCCTTCTGTAAGAACTCTCTTATACTATTTACAGTACCTGTAGCACCGTTCTGTTTCCATAAACGATATGCATTATTCAAATCAGAATCTAAATCATTATATTTTAAGCTGGCTGCTAAAGATTGTCTCATCATGATTTCATGATTACCCTTGATCATATGAACATTAGGCATTGCTTTCACAAAGTAATATATATCAATTGAATTAGGACCACGATCCATAATATCACCTAGGATATATAACTCATCTTCATCAGTGAATTGAATCTTATTGAGCATCAGCTGCAATAACACAAATTGTCCATGTAAATCAGACATGACAAAAATTCTCTTCACTAATACTCACCTGCCTCTCAAATACATTTTATCATACCCAAAAAGGAATGCAAAACAGAACATAATCCTCAAAAAAAATAGTTGAATTATGATATGATTATTACAGGTGAGGGATATGGATGAATTTTATCAAAAGACCTATTTAATGATTGTTTTTAAATGGTCTTATTACTATACAAGAAAGAATATGAAAAATGTCAGATGTGACATTATTGAAGACACTAAAGACTATCATACTGTACGTTTTTATTTGAAGAATCGTGTTGCTTTTTTAACTGTCTGGCATAATGGCATTATTGAAGAACAGATTACAGATGAAGAAGGGAAAGAAATCTATTTCTATCTCCATTATACTTTAAAGAGCTTATCCCAGTTCTTATCTTATTATAAAGATTTTATGGTTGTCTTTTTAAGAGATGCAGACCCTAAACGTGTGAAAGTAGGGATTGTAGACCAGGATGGCTTTTCTTCTAGTTATTTAATTAGTTTAATGAAAGAAAGTCTGATAATAGAAAAGTCTAATCTAGAAGTGGAATCAGTGAGTCTTTCTTCATTAGAAGAAGTAGAAGGAGACTATGATGCACTTTATTTATCCCCTTCAGTCATGCATTTAAAGGGGGATATAGAGTCTATTGTTTCTGTTCCTGTGTATGTAATTGATCCTCTTGTTTATGCAACCAATGATTTCTATACACTTATACATACAATTTTGTCAAAATAATGTATCTGGCTTGCATTCTTACTAGTAAATAGTATACTAATAGTAGTAATCATTACTGATTAGGAGAATGGAACATATGGCGGAGACAAGACTTAGAAGATCTAAGCAGCGAGATACGATATATGATATGCTCGTGAATGATCACACGCATCCTACAGCAGAAGTTATTTATTCTCATGTAAGAAGAATCATTCCGGATATATCACTAGGTACTGTTTATCGTAATCTGAATGTTTTAGTTGAAAATGGGTATATCAGAAAATTAAATATAGATCGTGTTACTGTACATTACGATGCTAATGTGACACCACATCATCATATGGTATGTTCAAAATGTGGAAAGATTGTGGATATACATATTCCACATGGTGCATTTGATGAACTTGTTCATGATATAGAAGAACTAGATCAAGTACAACTCACACATGTTGATATGTTATTTCAAGGAATCTGTAATGATTGTAAGAATATGAAGGAGGATAAAGAAAATGTCTAATTTAAAAGGTACTGAAACATTAAAGAATCTAATGGCTGCATTTGCAGGTGAATCACAGGCAAGAAATCGTTATACTTTCTGGTCTAGTATTGCGAAAAAAGAAGGTTATGTAGAAGTGTCTAAAATCTTTGAAGAAACAGCAAACCAGGAAAAAGAACATGCGAAACGTTTAATGAAGCTTATGAACACTGCTGCTCAGGGCGAAACATTACCTGTTGCTGGTGAATTCCCAGTATTAATGGGTACAACTGTAGAAAACTTAAAAGCTGCAGCTGCTGGTGAAAACGAAGAATGGACACATATGTATCCAGAATTTGCTAATAAAGCTGAAGAAGAAGGATTACCTGAAATCGCAGCTATCTTAAGAGCCATCGCTATGGCTGAAAAGATGCATGAAGAAAGATACTTAAAACTTGCTAAACAGATTGAAGACGGCACAGTATTCAAGAAAGATCATAAAGTACTATGGAAATGTAACAACTGTGGATTTGTCGTAGAATCTTTAGAAGCTCCTACAGTATGTCCAGCTTGTAACCATCCACAGGCTTACTTTGAAGAATACAAATTCTTTGATTAATATAATTGTGTGCAAAGACAGCGAAAGCTGTCTTTTTTCTTGCTTAGAGTGCTATGATAATAACAAGGAGGGGACACGATATGAAAGGAAAGATACTCTATCTGTTAGATTTCATCTATGCGATCGTATTATCAGTATTTTTGCTAGTCACAATGATCGTCTATATTCATACAAAAGCATCAGAGATATTGATTATTGTGGCGGCTGTGTTATTTGCGCTTTCAATTGTGAAAGGGTATTGGATTTATAGAAAATGGAGAAGACCATAATAAAAAGACCTCGAAAGAGGTCTTTAACGCATTTTAGCTGCCTGGATTAAATGTTTTGCAAGTACTGCAGTTGTGACAGTACCAACACCACCAGGAACAGGGGTAGCGGCAGAGGCTTTGCCATCAAGAGTCGCATAGTCTACATCACCACATAACTTACCATTCTCATCCACATTGATTCCTACATCAATCATCACGGCATCCTGTCCACAATAATCACTATTTAACATTTTTGCACGTCCTGCAGCCGCAATCACAATTTCTGCATCAGAACATGTCTTCTTTAAATCAACAGTTCTTGTATGAGTCATAGTTACTGTCGCATTCTCTTTAAGAAGCAGCATAGACACAGGTTTACCTACAACCATACTTCTACCTACTACTGTCACTCTTTTACCTGTTAACTCAATATCATATGCCTTTAATACTTCAATAACTGCTTCTGCAGTACATGGAGAAAAACCAGTTGTATCTCCTTCAAACACCTTCGCAATATTAATAGGAGAAATACCATCTAAATCCTTTTTAGGATCAATCATATTTTCAATATCTTTTTCATTAATAGTAAGAGGAAGTGGTCTTAATAATAAAATTCCTGTCACTTCATCATCTTCATTAATTTCTTTAAAAGCTTTCTTGAAATCTTCATCACTGATATCCTGTGGGAAAACATAAGAAGCCACATCTAAACCAAATGACTTTAATTTCTTAGTTGCACCACGCTCATAACTCATATCATCAGGGTTTTCACCCACTCTCACAATCGCAAGCTTAGGTACAAAAGATAATGTTTCTAACTCTTTTGATACATATTCTTTAATTCCATCAGAAACCTTTTTTCCTCTTAACTCTAACATGAAGTTCCTCCTAACTTTTTAATAACACTATTAGTTATTTCATCTGCAAGCAGTTGCCCTTCAACTAATAGCTTCTCAGCACGTTTATTCATCTTCTCAGCTATTTCTCTATTTTTCATAGACTTCGTATTAATATAGACATTCATAATAGAGCCAGTCAACGCACTACGTAAACATTGTACACCAACACCTACATCACTGATTGCCATCACTGAACCTTTCTCATTTAAAGTAGAAAATAACTTTAAAGACTGATAACTTAAATCCATGATCTGTAATGGTACAAGAGATGCATCCAATAAACATGACTCCATCACAAACTCTTTATGTTTCTTTTCTTCCTCAGTATTCTTAGGAAGTCTATAAGCCTCTGCAAGAGGCTTAAAGTTTTCTGCATCATCATCTACAGAAGTTACAAGATTCTTCTTTAAGTCTTCTAACTTCTCTATGATTTCTCTTATTTCATCTTCTACATTTTTATATTTCTTCTTACCTACAGTTAAGTTACCTACCATGAGTCCTAAAGCACATCCAATAGCGCCCACTAGTCCTGAAGCACCTCCACCACCAGGAGTAGGTGAAGATGAAGATAACTCATCTAAGAAGTCTTTAATCATTTCTTTCATTTTTAACTCCCTCATACGAAAAGACACGAGAACCTCGTGTCTATTTTTCATAAATTATACTCATTTATTTGTATTAATGCAATAAATATGTTTGAAATATACACCTAAATTAATGATAATACCGATACCAATCAAACTAAATAGCGCAATCCCTAATGTCACAAAATAACTTTCAGGAAAGATATTGATAATAGGATCAATATCAGGATTAATCAGCCAGTAGTTATTGTTGAAAAGGATATGATGCATCATTGTGAATGCCCCATCAAAATCAACATAGGCTGTTCCACCTACAATAAATACGAGTCCTAAAGTAGTGAATCCTGCCCATTTAAAAGGTCTATAATCATTCTCTTTGACTGTAGAGTATATGAGATAAATAGTTCCAATCAGTACCACTAACCCAATAATTTCTAAACGATTCATTAATACCTTCACTTCATAAAAATGAAAAACTGTATTTTTAGTCATAGGAAAAGCAGGAGTAGAAAGTGCTTTATGTGAGAATAGACTTAAATAGTGGATAATTGTCATATAACTTTCTCTTACTATCTTTTCACTTACCCCAATATTAGAGGCTATTAATGAAGAAGGATACAATACAGGGACAAAAGTCACTAATAAAATAGCACAATCAATAATCAAAAAGGTCAAACATACAGTTAAAAGAATACCTTTAAATTTCTTCATTGTATAAGAAATCTTCTCCCTTTTGAACCTCTACTGTAGATAAATCAGGATAACCCTGCTGTCTTAATGCTTCGTAAACACCAATGGCTACAGTATTAGATAAGTTCAAGCTACGTGAATCTCCATACATTGGAATACGTACACAATCATCAATATACTTCTTTAAGATATCATGAGGAATACCATCATGCTCATGACCAAAGAAAAGATAATGTTCGCCTTCCTGTTTAAAATCATCTTCACTATATACTTTTTTAGAATAACGTGTAAAGAAATGATAAATACCAGGATTCTCTTTTTCAAACTCTTCAAAGTTTTCATAAACCTTAAAAGTGAGATGATCAAAATAATCCATAACCGCTCTTTTCATTCTTGGATCATTTAACTTAAACCCTGTAGGCTTAATAATATGTAAAGGTGTATGTGTCGCTGCACATGTTCTCATAATATTACCTGTATTTTGTGGAATCGCAGGATGTACTAATACAACATGATTCATTATTTATGTTCCTCCTCTAAATAATCATATAAAGCCTTTAATGCCTTTGCACGATGAGAGACTTTATTCTTTTCTTCCATAGTCATCACTGCAGAAGTCTTCTTTAATGGTGGATAATAGAAAATAGGATCATAACCAAAGCCATTTTCACCATCAATACAATCATTGATTTTTCCTTCAAAAGTACCTAGGAAAGTCTTTGTTTCTTCATCAGGAATAGCCAAAGCCATCGCACATACGAAACGTGCTGTCTTATCTTCTTTATCTTTAACGGCATCAATAATCCACTGATTCTTAATATCATAACTTGTATCTTCACCCATAAAACGAGAAGAATAAATACCAGGCTGTTTATCTAATGCATCTACTTCTAAACCAGAATCATCTGCCAGAGTAGGCATATGAATCATATTCATCACTGTTTCAGCTTTAATCACTGCATTTTCTGTAAAAGTAGTCCCTGTTTCTTCAATATCAGGATTATAACCTAATATATCTTTAATAGACTTTACTTCAATCCCTAATTTTTCCAACATTGCAGAAATCTCTTTAAGTTTTCCTTTATTTGTTGTTGCAACTACGATCTCTTTCATTCGCTTTCCTCCATTCCTAACGCTACTTTGACTTCATGGATAGGCATATCCTTTCCTGTCCAGAATTTAAAAGAACATGCACCTTGATAGACAATCATACGTTCTCCATTCATATAATCAAGACCTCTTTGTCTTGCATAACTTAATAGCTTTGTTTCCTTAGGGTTATAAATAATATCTGCCACCTTTAAACCATCAGGTAACATATCAGCACTCTCAATAATACATCCTTCAGGATGAGGTGCCATACCAACACTAGTTGTATTAACTAATAAATAAGTATTCTTTAAATCTTCCTTAATACTTTCCTGATCAATTTTCTTTAAAGTAATAGGGCAATCTAATTTCTCATTGAGTTCTTTAATAAATGGCTTATCAGAACGATTATAAACCACAATTTCCTTAGCACCCGCTAATGCAAGAGAAATAATAATTGCACTTGCTGCACCACCTGCACCAAGTACTACAATCTTATGCTTCGCAATACCCCATCCTTTATCACGGCAGGCCATCACAAAACCTTCTCCATCAGTAATATGACCAATGAGTTTACCATTCTCATTCTTTACCGTATTGACACTCTTCGCAAGTTTTGCCTGTGTTGTGAGTTCATCCATATATTTCATCATATCCTGTTTATAAGGCATAGAAATATTGTATCCCTTAATAGGTAATGTCTTAACAGACGTAATATAATCATCTAACTGATTTTTAGTCACTTCAAATGCAAGATAAACATCATTAATACCTAATGTTTGAAATGCAGTATTATGCATCATTGGTGAAAAAGAATGTTTAATAGGATTTGCGACAACCCCATATAAACCTGTATATCCAGTAATTGTATTTTTCATAACAGTCTCCTTTTGTCTTGTATTATACATCATTTTATCGTTCTGTGTGACTGTTCTTATAATATTTAGTACAATGGATTCTAGAGGTGAAAAGTATGATCAAGAAATTAATTATTAATGCTGATGATTTCGGTATGTGTGAAGGAAACTCCCTAGGTATCCTTCTTGCACACGAACAAGGAATTGTAAGTTCCACTACAGTCATGATGAATATGCCATATGCTTCATGGGCCCTAGACAAGGCAAAGGCATATCCAAATTTAGGAATTGGTGTTCATTTAACTTTAACTGCAGGTAAACCATTATTATCTGGCAAGAAAAGCTATACAGATGAAGCGGGGAACTTCTTAAGACCTAGTGCTTATGAAGATGGATTTCCAGATGGAGAACCAGATGAAGTCTATGAAGAATGGAAAGCACAGATAGAAGCTTTCATTGCACACACAGGACATCTTCCTACACATCTAGATTCTCATCATTATGTTCATATGGAACATAGACAATTGGAAGTCATCAAGCGTCTTGCCAAGGAATATAACCTTCCTATCAGACAAACAAGATATGTGGATGAAAACTACTTCCCAGCACGTTGTGAATTTTATAAAGATGGTGTAAGCTTTGAAACATTCAAAGAAATCTGTTCAACAGAAGGCTATGATACAGTAGAAATTGTTTGTCATCCTGCTTTAGTTGATGAGAGACTGATGAACGTATCTAGCTACAATATGAGTCGCATCAAGGAATTAGAATTACTTAAGAGTGATGCATTCAAACAGTACATCAAGGATCACGATATTCAGATTATAACTTATGCAGACATAAAAAATAATTAGGTATTTTTAAATAATAGTAGTAGAATGAGAAAAAAGTGAATGGAGTGACATATATGAGATACGCAGATAAGATGAATTACGTAAAAAAATCAGCCATTAGAAGTGTCATGGCTGATGCAAGTGAGAATGGTACGGTAGACTATATTAGTTTTGCGAGTGGATTCCCTGATCCAGAAGCTATTCCACAGGAAAAGCTAGAAGAAGTAGGACATAAGATTCTTCAAGAAAAAACTTATGAAGTTTTGCAGTATGGCTCTGCCCAGGGGTATACAGGTTTAATAGAATCTTCTAAGTCATTCATTAATAAGCATGAATGTATATGTACAAGTGATGATGATATTATTATTACAACAGGATCACAGCAGGGCTTAGATCTTGTGTCTAAGATATTCTGTGATGAAGGAGATTATGTTGTAGTAGAGAATCCAAGTTATTTAGGTGCTTTAAACTCATTTAAATGTAATGGGGCAAAGCTGCTTGGTGTTTCTTTAGAAGAAGATGGTGTAAACCTAGAAGAACTAGAAGAAGCCTTTAAAAAAGGACCAAAGGTATTCTATACAATTCCTAACTTCCAGAATCCTACCGGAGTCACAACATCTCTAGAAAAAAGAAAAGAAATCTATAACCTTGCAGTAAAGTATGATGTAGTTATTCTAGAAGATAACCCTTATGGTTATTTACGTATTACAGGCGAAGAAGTACCTTCTATTAAATCTTTAGATCAAGACCATCGTGTTGTTTATGCAGCCAGTCTTTCTAAGATTATCTCACCAGGTATGCGTACAGGAATCATCTGTGCAAGTAAAGATATTATTTCTAAGCTCTTTATGGCTAAACAATCAGGTGATAATCATACAAACAATCTCTCACAATATATGATGGATGCATTCTTAAGAGAAACAGATATGGATGCACATATTAAACATTTGCAGTCTCTTTATGCAAAGAAATGTAATTTCATGTTAGAGATGATCAAGAAGTATTTCCATCCTTCTATTCATGTCATTGAACCAGAAGGTGGTATGTTTATATGGTTTGATCTGCCTGATGGTGTAAGTATGCCAGAATTCGTTCAGGCTTCTATTAAGAAGCATGTAGCCATCGTACCAGGTAATGAGTTCATGGTAGATAGTACTAAGCCATGTCAATCTATTCGTATGAACTTCTCAGCTGCTTCTATGGAGAATATCGAAAAAGGTATCCAGATTTTAGGAGAACTAACATATCAATTCTGTAAGTAAAAAAAAAGCCATTTCTGGCTTTTTTTTAATACATGCCACCTTGTGGCATAACAGGCTGCTGTGATTCTTCTTTCTTAGGAAGTTCTGCCACACCTGCTTCAGTTGTTAAGAACAAGGCTGAAATACTAGCGGCATTTAATAATGCGCTACGAGTGACTTTAGTAGGATCAATAATGCCTGCTTCAAACATATTGACCCAGTCACCTGTCTTTGCATCAAATCCAAAGTCCTTTTCAGCATTCTTCTGGATAGATACAATTTCTTCTTCATCATAACCAGCATTGATTGCAATCTGAGTAAGAGGTGCAAATAAAGAATTCATGACTACATTAATACCCTTCTGGATATCTACATTCGTATCTCTGACCTGATTCTTTAGTTCTTCATAGGCTTCTACTAACGCAGCACCACCACCAACAACGATACCTTCATCTACAGCGGCCTTAGTCGCATTGAGAGCATCTTCAATTCTTAATTTCTTTTCTTTTAATTCTGCTTCAGTTGTAGCACCGACTTTAATTGTTGCAACACCGTTAGATAATTTACCAATACGTTCTTTTAAAGTCTTCTTTTCATAATCACTCTTAATATGAGTTAATTGTGTCTTTAATTCTTCTACGCGCTTATTCACTGCTTCACTAGAACTATGTCCAATAAGAGTTGTATTATCCTTCTTTACAATCACTTTCTTGATTGTACCAAGATCTTCAATAGTTAAATCAGAAAGCTTCATATTAAGGTCTTTGTTGTAGAATTTAGCACCAGTTAATACTGCAATATCCTCCAACATTTCTTTCTGTTTATCACCAAATCCTGGAGCTTTAGTTGCTACGACATTAAAGGCACCTCTTAACTTATTCAATACAAGAGAAGAAATCGCTTCATTTTCATAATCTTCTGCAACAAGTAATAATGGCTTATTAGTTTTTAATACCTGTTCAAGTAGTGGAAGGATTTCTTGTAAATTAGTAATCTTCTGATTAGTGACTAAGATCAATGGATTATCCATTTCTACTTCCATCTTATCTGTATCACTTACAAAATAAGGAGATACATAACCCTTATCATACTGCATACCTTCATTCACTTCTAATTCATCATCAAAACTATTAGATTCATCTACGTTGATAATACCATCTCTACCAACTTTTTCCATAGCCTGAGCAATCAAATCACCAATATGACTATTAGAAGAAGAAATAGTGGCTACAGATGCAATATCCCTGCTTGTTTCTACTTTATGAGAATTCTTTAATAATACTTCAGCCACTGCTTTAGAGGCTCTTTCAATCCCTTCTCTCATAAGTACAGGGTTTGCACCTTTTTCAACCTGCTTCATACCATTCACAATCATATCTCTCGCAAGTATTGTGGCAGTTGTTGTACCATCACCTGCAATATCATTTGTATTATTGGCTACTTCATAGACTAACTTAGCACCCATATTTTCAAAATGATCTTCTAACTCTATTTCCTTGGCAATAGAAACACCATCGTTCGTAATTAAAGGAGAACCATAGCTCTTCTCTAATACCACATTTCTACCTTTAGGACCAAGTGTGACACTCACTGCATCAGCAAGAGTATTCACACCTTTCAACATAGATTGACGTGCATCACTAGAAAAACGTATTTCTTTACTCATAGTTCATTCCTCCTATTCAATACATGCGAGAACATCTTTCTCGTCTATCACAATATATTCAATACCATCAAGTTTAACTTTAGTACCTGAGTATTCCTTGAATACAACACGATCTTTTTCTTTTAAATCATTTTCACATTGAGGACCTACAGCCACAACTTCTCCAACAGTAGGAAGACTCTTTGTCTCAGTAGTGAGAATAATACCACTTGCAGTCTTGTTTTCTACTTCCTCTTTTTTTAATACGATATTCTTATTCAAAGGTTTCAACATTTTTTATTCCTCCTCATTAGCACTCTATTTATCTAGGTGCTAAAAAGTATTATAGTTCGTTTTAGCACTTTGTCAAGGCAAGTGCTAATTTATTTTTGGGCAGATTGAATGATAATGCACAAAAAAGCCACTCCTAAGAGTGACTTAATCGTCTTTTCGTTTTGTATCCTTTGCAACTATGAATGTGATCATACCTAATATTAATCCAAAATAGAAAGAGAAGAAACGCCATAAGAACATAGAACTAGAGGCATTTGCTCGACCAAGAAAACCAAACAAGATCATATAACATCCTTCACTACCACCTGATGCACCAGGAATAGGGAGGAATGTATTAATGAGATTAATAATGGATGCAAGTCCTAGGAACTGTACGAATAAGTTGAAAGGAACCTTAATACCTAAAGCAAGACAAGAAAAGAATGGTGTAGAGTAAATGATTGTAAGTTTCACTACATTACATAATACTGTCTGTAATAATGCTTTTTTATTTTTCTGTAGTACATTCATCTGTTCTCTAAATTCACTGAAATAATTCTGAATTCTAAAGCATGTCGATTCATAATCTTTTATAAGTGGTGTTTTAGATAGTAGATAAACTACTTTATCTACTATAAAGTTCTGGAACTTCTTACTCTTAGCTCCGGCAAATAATAGAATAGTCACTACCGCATTAATAAGAAATCCTACGGCTGCCATAGAAGATACACCAACACCTTTATCAAGGAAGTAGGCTGAATCCACTATCATAATCACAGCTGTAAAGCCCATGATCACTATTTGATAACTAATAAAGCACATAAGTAATATACTTGTAGATATTGCAGGAGAGATGCCTTGGTTATTAAATACGAACACCTGGGCAAACTGTCCTCCGGAAGAAGAAGGTGTTAAACCGCTAAACAAAGTACCTACAAGTCCATTCACAAAACCTTCTTTGAGAGTAAAGTCTTTTTTATAGAAACGCGCAAAGATCATAGTAGCCAGTCCGTCAAATACATAATACATAAACATGATGAAACATAAGATGAATAGCCAGAAAGGATGCGCTGTTGTAATTGTCTTAAATACAGTAGAAACTTCAGAACCTACTGATAAATATAAAGAAATACCACTAATCACAAGAATTAACGCAATATTCAAGATATAGCTCTTCTTTGTTTTCATGGGAATCACCTCATTTCCCTATCTCTATTTTACCAATCTTACTTGTTATATGAAAGCAAAAAAAGAGTAGGGATAAAAATCCCTACTCGAATGTAATCATAATAATTTCATTTTCACATAATACTTTAAAATGATAGTTCTTACGTGGTGCAATACCGTTACTTACAATAAGTTCAGAATTATTTTCTGTATAAGTGCCATGATTATAAGTGATTGCATTTTTACATTTTACAAGTGGCCCAATACCTGGGAACCAGATGGTACCGCCATTACTATGCCCAGATAACTGTAATTGTGTATGTCCTTTGTTTTGAATAAAACTGTCAGGATAATGACTTAAAGTAAGGACAAAACCATCGTAATCAGGAATATCTTCCTGGCTGTTAAGAGACTGTCCATAAAGGATAAAAGAACTATTACGATAATGAATTGTACGTGTACTATTGTTTAATACTTCAAATCCACCCTCATTAAGGATATTAGTCACTTCATCAGCATGGGCATGATCTTCATCACCTAATACTGCAAACTTACCATATCCAGGCTGAAGCTTCTTTAAGATCTTCTGTACTTTTGTATCTTCAATAGGTTTGCCTTCATACAGATCACCAGTAAAAACAACCATATCATAACTTTGATCTTCAATCTCATCTACAATCTGTTCAAGACGATCAATATCCTTAGATGTAGTAATGTGGACATCGGATAAATTGACTATCTTGAAACCTTTAAAACCATCAGGTAACAAATTAGAACTATAATTCATTCTTGAAAAAGAATAATGTGTTCTAGAAAAGAGACATGTATAACCACCAAACAACACCAATGCTAAGACAATAATAGCAAGAATACCAGTACGAATAATTTTCTGTTTCTTCATTATTTCTTATTCATGATGACAGGAATAATCATCGGTCTTCTTTTTGTCTTAGTATAGAAATAAGTTGTTAATGTTTCTCTAATTGTATTCTTAATTTCTCCAAATGTTGTCTTTTCCTGTAATAAAGCACGTAGCTTACGATCTACAGCCATTTCAGCACCATAAATCATAGGCTTACTATCTTTCATATATACAAATCCACGGCTCATGATGACTGGCTTATGAAGTAAAATACCAGCATGTGAATCCATACTAATTAGAACTGCAACCATACCATCTTCACTTAAAATCTGACGGTCATGTAATACTGCAGTAGATAAACCAGTTAAATCATTACCATCTACATAAATATCATCTGCATGTACACCTCTTGTCTGGAATACTTCATGATCCTTTAAGCATAAGCAATCCCCATTACTTAATACAAATGCATGATCAGCTTGTCCGCCTACTTCTTCATATAATTTCTTATGAATGCAAAGCATCTTGTGTTCACCATGAATAGGGAAGAAGTACTTAGGCTTAGTCAATAACATCATCAGTTTCTGTTCTTCCTGAGATGCATGTCCTGAAGTATGAAGGTTACTGATCATAGAGTTTTCAAGAACTCTTGCCCCAGAACGATATAATTTATTAATCAAACGTGATACAGAAGATTGGTTGCCTGGAATAGGGTTAGATGAGAATAACACTGTATCCCCGGGCTTAATCTTAATCTGACGATGTGTACCATTCGCAATTCTATTTAAGGCTGCAAGTGCTTCACCTTGAGATCCAGTACATAGAATCAAGATTTCATTATCAGGAAGATATCTTGCTTCATCATTCTTAATAAAGAAACGATCAGGACATTTGATATAACCCATTTTTCTTGCAACATCAATATTGTTGACCATTGAACGTCCATATACAAGGATCTTACGATTAAACTTAACAGCTGCTTCTACAATCTGCTGTACTCTATGTATATTAGATGCGAAAGTTGCAACAATAATACGTCCTTCAGTCTTTCTGAATTCTTCTTGTACTTGTGAAGCCACTGTCTTTTCACTAATAGAGAATGTAGGTACTTCAGCATTTGTACTATCACTCATTAATAAATCAACACCTGTTTCACCTAAGAAACTTATAATCTGATAATCAGCAGGATTTGCTACAGGAGATAAGTCAAACTTAAAGTCACCTGTTTCTATAATACGTCCATCAGGTGTATTCACAATAATTCCCATAGATTCAGGAATAGAATGGTTAGTATTAAAGAAACCAATATTAAAATATTTAGTTTTGATAGAACTTTCGTGAGTAATAGGAATCATCTTAGTCACATGAGTGAGATGATGCTCCTCTAGTTTTCTTCTGATCATGGCACAAGCCAATGGTGAAGCATAAATAAATGGAATATTCACTAGTCTTAATAAGAAAGGAATACCACCAATATGGTCTTCATGACCATGTGTAATAAACAATCCCTTGATCTTTTTATTATTCTTTCTTAAATAAGTATAATCTGGAATAACATAATCAATCCCAGGAAGACCTTCAGATGCAAACTTAACACCTGCATCAATAATAATCATTTCATCATTGCATTCAATGCAGTAAGTATTCTTACCAACCTCATTCAAACCGCCTAATGCGAATATTTTTGTCCCTTGTGTTTTAACATTATGATGTGTTGAAGGGAATCTTCTTTTAGAACGATGAGGTTTGAATGTCTTTTTCTTTTCAGTATTATTGACTGACATAAACTACTATCCACCTCTTTCTCAAATAATGTAAAATCACTCATTAAAATAATAATATAAAAAAACTGAATAATCAATGTTGTAAGGGAATACAAGAAAAAATTAAAAAAAAGATGTTCTATCGAACATCTTAATAAGAACCTTTCTTATAGGCAGCTATTGCAAGTGAACCTGGACCGATATGACAAGCAACACTTAATGATAAACGGTCAAAGATGACCTCTTTATCAGGAAATGCTTCTTTCATTTGTTCTAAATAATCTAAAGCAGCTTCTTTATCATAAGAATAAACACATGCTACTTCATAATCATCACCCCAGCCACGATCACTAATATCCTGTTTTACCTGGTCAATCATCATCTTACGAGCTTTTTTCATAGTACGTGAAGTACCATATTTATCTAACTTTTCACCCTGAATAGTAAGAATAGGCTTAATCTTTAGTAAACCCGCAAGCGTTGCAGCAGCAGGTGATAAACGCCCACCCTTCTTTAAATATTCAAGGGTATCTACAGTAATATAGATAGTGGCATTCATCTTATTGTTCATAAGATAATCATAAATCTCTTTGGCACCATATCCCTTATTTGCCATAGCAATAGCATCTAGAACATCAGCTTTTTGTGTAGCTGAGATTCTTTGAGAATCCACAACAAACACTTTCCCTTTATACTGATCTTCATCCGCCATCATCATTGCTGTCTGACAACTTCCAGATAAGCCGCTGCTCATAGGAATATGAATAATAGCATCATGTGTTTTTAATATTTCATCCCACTTCTTTGCGATAATCCCAATTGTAGGCTGTGAAGTAAACACTTCTGCGCCGCCCATTAATTTTTCATAGAAATGTTCTTGTGTTAAATTGATATCTTCTTCATATTCTTTACCATCTATAGTGAAAGGCATCGGAATACAATAGATACCTAATTCATTTGCTTCTTTTTGTGTAATGCCAGAGTTACTATCTGTCATGATTGCAATTTTCATACAAGGACCTCCTTCAGTCAAACTCAATTTTAACAATTTTGAGGAATAAATCAACATTTTCTTGACTAATCAAGGTAGACGAATTATCGTGAATGCATATGAAAGGAGTTACAGAAATGGTAGAAAAATACTTAAAAACACTTTATGGCATGGGAGAGAAAGCTCTTCAAGCCCTTATCATTATAGTTATTGGATATATTGTATATAAGATTTTTGATAAGTTATTTACAAAATTCATTGAGAAATCATCCCAGGATGAAATTGTATTAAACTTCTTTAAGACAATCATCAAGACAGTCTTTATTGTGATTATTGCGATTATGGCTTTATCACAGCTTGGTATTAATACAAATTCTATTCTTGCTATCTTCACTGCAGCTTCTGCTGCTTTTGCACTTGCTATTAAAGACTCACTCGCAAGCTTCTTTGATGGTATCATCATCCTACTTGCGAAACCTTTTTCTAAAGGAGACCTTATTGAGGTGGCAGGTGTAACAGGAAGAATTCAGGAAATCTCTTTACTCTATACAAACCTACTTACTTTAGATAATAAGAAGATTGTGATTCCTAATTCACAGCTTGCTCATTCAACACTTGTGAACTATTCAAGTGAAGAAATGCGTCGTGTAGATTTAAACTTCGATGTTGTGATGGATAGTGATACAGAATTAGTTAAGAAGGTTATTATGGAAGAAGCTTTATCTAATCCTTATTGTCTCCATGATATTCCACCATTTGTGAATATGACAGAATATAAGGATAGTGCATTAAGCTTTACGCTCAGAGTATGGGCAGCTACAGAAAACTATGAAACACTTAGATGTAGTTTACTTGAAAATATGAATAAGCGTTTCAACGAAGAAGGCATAGAACTTGCCTATACGACTTACGATATTCATCTAAGCAAATAAGTTGCGGAATATTCTTCAATCTGTTTAAATATAGGTGAGGTGAAGAATATGAAAATTGTAGATCAGAACGGTTTTAATGAAGCATTAAACAATAAGTATGTATTAGTAGACTTCTATGCAGACTGGTGTGGCCCTTGTAAGATGGTTGGCCCAGTATTAGAAGAATTAGATGCTGAAAATGATCAGTTAACTGTTGTTAAGGTCAATGTAGACAATGAACTTGATTTAGCATCAAAATACGGTGTCCAGTCAATTCCAAACATGATTTTCTTTAAAGAAGGAAAGGCTGTTACACAGATTATTGGCTTTGCGAGTAAGGATGCAATCCTTGATAAAATTAACCCATTTATGGACTAAGAGGCACCTGATTGGTGCCTTTTTTTTAACGCCTGATTTTTCTCTTTATGATAATAAATTAAGTGCAAAAAATATATAAATTGGTCAATTTGTGGAAAAGACAAATTAGTAAATAAGATTCATGAAATGCACAAAGATTTGTGCTCATGAATATTGACATGTATACACAAAAAGTGTAAGATGTTTTTCATGATAGTTGGATGCTATCATACAATTATATCCATTATGGAGGGGAAAATTATGAAGACAGTAAAGGTTTTAGTTGCTGCAAGTATGGCAGCAGCGTTACTTGCTGGATGTGGAAGCAAAACTGATACAGATACTTTCAGATTTGCAAGTGAATTAGATATCCAGGGTATGGATTCTACAGTAGTTGATGATGGTATGTCATACAACGCAATCCACGCAATCACAGACGGCTTAACAGCAGTCAATGAAAAAGGCAAGACAGTTCCAGCATTAGCTAAGAACTGGGATGTAAGTGCTGATGGTAAGACTTACACTTTCCACTTAAAAGATGCTAAGTGGTCAAATGGTGATAAAGTCACTGCCAACGATTTCGTTTATTCTTGGAAGAGAATTATTAAAAATGCAGGTAACTATGCTTACATGTTAGGTGATGATGGTGCATCAGTTAAGAATGCGAGTCAGTTGATTGACCTAGGCCCAAAGGCAACTGATGAACAGATGAACACTTTAGGTGTTAAAGCAGTTGATGATAAGACTTTAGTTGTTGAATTAAACAACAAGGTTCCATATTTCACAGATTTAATGGCTTTCCCATGCTACTTCCCACAGAACGAAAAGTTCGTTGAAAAATGTGGTAAGAACTATGGTACTAAACCAGAATACACATTATCTAATGGTGCTTATAAGATGACTAAGTGGATCAAAGGTAACAAAGCAACATTCACTAAGAACGATAAGTACTATGATGCAAAAGCAGTTAAGACTAAGAACCTTGAAATGTTCCTAGTACAGGATCCTAAGACTGCTGCACAGAACTTTGACAATGGTAAAGTTGACTATGCAACAATCAACTCTACATTAGTAGATAAGTATAAAGGTAAAGATACTTTCACAACATTCAATGAAGGTTTCTTATTCTACTTAAGCTTAAACTTCAACAATAAGACAATTGCTGATAAGAATGTAAGAGAAGCATTATCTTACGCAATTAACAGAAAAGACTTATGTGAAAACGTCTTAAAGGATGGTTCTAGAGCTGCTACTGGTTTTGTTCCATCCCAGTTATCTAAGAGCCCAGCTGGTAAAGACTTCCGTGATACTGCAGGTGATATTGTAGGTTACGATGTTAAGAAGGCTCAGGAATACTTAGATGCAGCTAAGAAAGAATTAGGTACTGATACAATCACAGTTGATTTATTATATGGTACTGATGAATCACCAATGGATACTATGGCTGAATACTTACAGGGTTCATTCACTAAGTTAAAAGGCTTAAAGGTAAACATGGTTGCAACTGTTAAGAAAGACAGAAT
>NZ_DBPF01000124.1:8199-12077 GCF_002299355.1 Catenibacterium sp. UBA627 | reverse complement strand
ATCTTTATCTAAGTGAACCCCCGTTTTCCCATCTAGAGATAGTCTTATTACTGACACCTAATATATTTCCTAGTTGTTCTTGAGTGAGACCTTTTCTTTTTCTATTCTCAGAAATGAACTTTCCTATCTTTTTTGTATCCATAAATATTTCTCCTTTCATGAAAACTATAAAATAAAGCATGAAACAACAACACCCCACAAATAGCGAATACACTACTTTTATTATATATTGTGAAGGTAAGAGAGAACAATCCAGTATATACAGAGTTTTATCTGACTTGTTTATTGTCTCTATTTTCGTTAATATAGTAGATGAAATGAGGTATAAACATGACTGAACAGGTACACAAAAGAAGAAAAAGATATAAGGGTACACACCCTAAAAATTTCTCAGAGAAGTATAAAGAACTTAATCCAGAATTATATCCTGAAACAATAGAAAAGGTTATTTCAAAAGGAAGTACACCAGCAGGTATGCATATTTCTATCATGGTAGATGAAATACTAGAATTCTTAGATATTCAGCCAGGACAGATTGGTTTAGATTGTACTCTAGGATATGGAGGACATTCTTCTAAAATGATGGAAAAATTAGAAGGGCAAGGACACCTTTATGGATTAGACATCGATACTATCGAAATAGAAAAAACAACAGAGAGACTAAGAAATAAAGGTTATGGAGAAGACGTCTTTACTCCTATTTTGACCAACTTTAGAAACATTGATCAAGTAAGTGAGAAGTATGGACCATTTGATTTTGTCTTAGCTGATTTAGGAGTATCTTCTATGCAGATTGATAATCCAGAAAGAGGATTCTCATATAAGAAAAATGGCCCATTAGACCTAAGACTTAATCCTAAAGCAGGTAGACCTGCTTATGAAATCTTAAAAGACTTATCAAGAGAAGAACTAGAACATATTCTTACAGAGAACTCAGATGAACCATATGCTGATATATTAGCTAAGAATATCTATTCATTCATACGTTCAGGTATGGAAGTAGAAACAACTCAGCAGCTTTATAAGATCATTGATAAAACACTCAACTTTATTACTGATAAGAATAGAAAAGATATTGTGAATAAGACAGCTGCAAGAGTATTCCAGGCATTAAGAATAGAAGTGAATCAGGAGTTTGAAGTATTATACGACTTTGTAGAGAAGCTACCTCTTGTTTTAAAACCAGGAGGAAAGGCTGCGATTCTTACATTCCATTCTGGAGAAGATAGAATTGTGAAGAAGTCTTTTAAAGAATTAAAGAATCTAGGTATTTATGAAGATGTATGTAGAAATGTGATTAGACCTTCTAAGGAAGAATGTCATCGTAATTCACGTGCAAAGTCTACTAAGATGAGATGGGCTATTAAAGCAAAATAGAATATCAGATATACAAGTGTTGTACTTTATTTGTGATTAGAAAATAGATGCATCAAAACGAAAAGGTAAGGATGGTCAGATCCTTACCTTTTTAGTGCTTTCATATTATTCGAGTTCTTTCAACATTTTTGCATATTCAATACATATTGTATCTGCAATCGCTGTGAGTGAATAAGGGTGAGTTGCATAATCACCTCTACTGTCATAGCGTATATATTGATCAATAAAAGGATAATCTAATTCTTTATTAGATGTAATTAAACAAATCTTAGGTTTCTTGCTTTGTTGTTTAAATGGTTTTGCACGTGGGAAAATACGATCAAAATAAGTACCAGAATCAGAGAACAAGATAATTAAAGTCTTCTCATCGGCGTTTGTAATATATTCAGCCTGGTTAGCTACTTTAATGGCAGTAAATACAGGTTTAGCACTTGTTTGTAAATCATATTGCAAGTTCAATGCAACGTTTTCAGAATGCATATAACCAAATGCAGCTACCTTTTGATACCCATAAATATCATTTACTAATTTTTTGATATCATTTTCAATAGAACTCTTTTCCAACATCTCTAGATTCTCAATCACACTTCTTACATAAGAAGTGAAAATGGAATCTTCATTTCGTCCTTCATAGTTAAATTTATTAGAAAGTTTCGTTTTTTCTACCGAAAACTTCGCAATCTGATTTTTTAACTGATTAAAATCCCTTAAACCTATATCCCTGCAGAATCTAGAAATACTAGAATTAGACACATAACACGCTTTCGCAAGTTCAGTTAGAGTATAGTCTTCTAAATCATGAATATTTTCTATCATGAATTTCGCAATCTTATAATTATTAGAACCTTTAGGTTCACCATTTAATGTAGATAATAAAATAATAACTAAGTTAAACATGTATTCACCGTCCTGGGTATAATATACCTTATTATACCACAGGACAGTAATTTATAGTTTAATAACTTCAGTATGTGAAACTAAATCATGAAAACAACGTGTATCTTTCTGGAAATAAGCATATCCAATAGAAACAAGTGTCAATGCATAAGCAACATAAGTTAAAGGATTTACAATAGAAGTGAACTGTAAAAGAGAGGCAATCTTTCTTAAATAAGAAGGAATAATAGTAATACCACCTTCAAGAAGAGTTGCACCGAGTAATTCTCTTAACATCATGTTTTTCATAGTGACATCTTTATGATCATAATCAATAACTTTGATCTTACAAATCTTCTTACCTGGAGTCTGACCTTTCCAGATATAAAGAGGAATGAATACATAATAAAGTATCCCGATAGTAATCGCAATTAAACATACAATAAGAGCTGTATTGAAACCATAAGCAGTTAATTCAAACATCTCTGGTTTAAACTGACTATCTTTTCTTAAAAAGAATGTGATAGGAATAGAAGCCAGCATATTAGTAATATACCAGTCAATTATCAATGCAACTGTTCTTCTTAATCTTAACTCTACAATATCCATCTTACTCATAAATAGTACCTCCTGTTTATTCAAGTATATCAATTCATAATTGATCAGTAATCTCGTTTCCATTTCTTGGAAAAGCTTTCCAGAATATAAAAAAAGAAAGTTCCGAAGAACTTTCTATAAAGACTTATAGTCTTTTGTAATCGTCCATGTTTAATTCAGAAGCTGCATCTTTATCACAGATCAATGTCATATTAGGATGAAGCTTTAAAACAGTAGATGGTAATTCATCTGTAATAGGTGAATCAAGAACCTGTTTTAAGATGCCTGCTTTTTCCTTACCATTTACAATCATCACTAAGTGTTTAACCTTCATTAAGCTCTTAGGACCCATTGTAAGAGTGATTGGAAGATGTTCTCTCTTTGGATAATCAGGGTTTGCTTTATTTTTAGTAGCACGATCCATTGCATAAGAATATGAATCCATTGGTGTACATCTAGGACAGTTGCTGCAGAAATGACCATCATAACCAAGACCAATAACCATGACATCAATACCACCTGCACGGCTGATTTCTTCATCATATGTTTCCCAGTTTTCCATAGTCATATCATGAATTCTTTCTTCTGGAATATTTGCTTCTTCGAAGAATAATTTCTGCATTTCTTCCCAGTTAGGACCATAAGGCTTACCATCCATGTATGGTGCTTCATCGAATAAATAGTATTCGATATCCTTGAACTTTTCCTGATCTCTTACTTCTGGAGCTAACATCTTGTAAAGTTCAATAGGACTTCTACCTGATGTAAGAGAAATATTCACTCTCTTATCCTGCATCATAGCACCAAGTAAGATGTGCATTGCACTTTCGCTCATTTTCTGAGTGTTTTCTTCAACGATTAATTTCATAATAAATTCCTCCTGTATTTCACAAGAAGATAAAACTCACACACTTCACATTATAAGTATTAATCTCTTTCTGTCAACCTATAAAAAATTAAAATTATGTTGTATATATCAGTGTAATTTGGCGTGCATTATACTTGTATAGAGTCGCTTTTGCAAGTGA
>NZ_DBPF01000124.1:0-8173 GCF_002299355.1 Catenibacterium sp. UBA627 | reverse complement strand
ATTTGGAAAGTTCTTCTATCATATGGAAAGGTGTTTTATTTATTGGAAAATACAAGATTTTTTTTACTTATCCAAGATATAATGTAGCCAACGAGAAGGGAGGACTCGACATGAACTTCATGGAAAAATTCAATGAACTAGCAAACCGCACACTAGTGCCTGTTGCAGACAAGTTAGCTAACCAAAGACATCTTGCTGCAATTCGTGATGGAATGGTTGTTGCTATTCCACTATCAATCCTTGGAGGTGCTTGCTTGATCGTATCAACACCACCATTCAAACCTGAAACTCTACCAAACTGGGGTTTCATCACTACCGTGCTTACAGGATGGTACAACTGGGCTCAGGCCAATAAAGCTGCATTATTATTACCATATAATATGACAATGGCTTTAATGGGACTATTTATCGCTTTCTCTATTTCTTATCATTTAGCTAAGAAATACGAAATGCCAAGCTTAAATGCAGCTGTTGTTTCTACTGCAGTATTCTTAATTGTATCTGCACCAACTACTTCTGCTGTCCCAGCTAATCTCATTACTGACGGTAAATCAGCCACTGATCTACTTGCACTTGCAGGAAGTTATATACCAACAACTTATCTGGATGCAAAGGGTATCTTTACAGCTATTATCGTTTCTATCGGATGTGTAGAAGTCATGAACTTCTTATTTAAGAAGAACATTCGTATTAAGATGCCTGAAGGTGTTCCACCTGCAATCAGTTCATCATTCGATGCAATTTTACCACTCTTTATCTGTGTTATCATATTCTATGCATTATCATTATTTGTACAGAATATCAGTGGTCAGTTATTACCAAGTATGATCATGACAGTACTTGCACCTGCGGTATCTGGTTTAGATTCATTAGTAGGTATCTGTTTAATTACTATCATTGCTCAGACATTCTGGTTCTTTGGTTTACATGGTGCAAGTATCACTCAGCCAATCAGATTACCATTCATGCAGATGTATTTAATTACTAATATCGCAGCATATAGTGCTGGTAAACCATTAGTACACTTCTTCACTCAGCCATTCTGGTCATATATTATCGCATTAGGTGGCGGAGGTGCTACTTTAGGATTATGTATTCTATTACTTAGATCAAAATCAGTTGAATTACGTACTTTAGGTAAGATTTCAATTGGTCCAGCTATCTTCAATATCAATGAACCAATCATCTTTGGTTTACCAATGGTATTAAATCCACTTATGATGATTCCATTTATCTTTGTGCCAGTTGTTAACTCAATTATTGCTTATGCTTGTATGGCATTACACATCGTTGGAAAGGGTGTTATTGAAACACCATGGACAACACCAGCTCCACTTGGTGCTGCATTAGGATGTATGGATATTAAAGCCGGTATCATGGTTATAGGGCTAATCATTCTAGATATGGCACTTTACTATCCATTCGTTAAATTATTAGAAAAACAAAAGTTAGAAGAAGAAAATTCAAAATAGTTAAAACAAGAAATAAAACTCACACACACATAAAATTGAATAACCTTAAATATTTTGTGAAAGACTGCAACACCACAGCAGTCTTTTTAATTTGGGATAAACCTTGTATACTGTAAACAAGGAGAATTATATGAGAAAAGAAGAACTAATAGACTTATTGAAGAAGGATGTAGTCCCTGCATTAGGATGTACAGAACCAGTCTGTGTCGCATTATGTGCAGCTTATGCATCTAAACAGTTAAACAATCCAATAACTAAAATAGAATTAGATGTTAATAAAGGTATATATAAGAATGGGATGTCTGCAGGTATACCACATTGTGAGCATGTTGGTCTAGAGTATGCTGCTTCTATCGGGGCATTATTAAAGAACCCAGAAAAACAGCTGACTCTATTTGAAGATATTGAACCAGATACAATCACTTATGCTGAATTATTAGTGCCCCATGTTTCTATCACAATTAATGATTCAGCATCTATTCATGTAAAATGTACCCTTTATACATCTAACGATACAGTGATATGTATGATCAAAGAGGCACATACAAATATAGTTTATCTAGAAAAGAATGGAATTATATTAGAAGAGAAAACAACTCAAGAAACAAACAATACACCCACTGTGATTGATGAACTCAAAGAAATGAAAATCTCAGACATACGTTCTTTGGTAGACTCAATGACAGTGGATGAACTTCATTTCTTATTAGATGGTATAGAAATGAATAACCAACTATCACAATATAAAGGAACAACACATTTGAGTGATTCATTCAATCATTCATTATTCTCTGAAGACTTGTTAACTAGAATAATCAAGAAAGTTACTGCAGCTGCTGAAAATAGACTAGATGGCTGTCCACTTCCTGCAATGAGCAGTTCAGGTGCAGGCACAAAAGGACTTGTAGTCTCTATCCCAGTGAATGAAGTGGCAGAAGAACTCCATGTATCACTAGAAAAGAAACTTAAAGCACTTGCGCTTACACATCTAGTAAATAGATATATTAATGCACATATAGGTAAATTATCGCCTATGTGTACATGTGTCATGGCGTCTTCTACATCTGCTTCTGTAGGTATCGCTTATCTCTTAGATGCGACAAATGATCAGATAGGTTATTGTATACGTAATATGACAGGAACTGTAACTGGTATGATTTGTGATGGTGGAAAAGTAGGATGTGCATTAAAGGTATCTACAGGTTCTACGGCTGCACTTATGTGTGCAACAACTGCAGTCAATGATGCAGTATTAAGAGAAAGTGATGGAATTTGTGCAGCAACACCTGAACAATGTATTCAAAATATAGCACGTATTGGGAAAAATGGAATGGAAAGAATAGATGAAGAAATCATCGCAATTATGAAAAGTAAAGAGTGTCAATAGCGAGAAGGTGGTCCAAGGATTATCTTCTTTTTGCGTATAATGATACATTTTAATAATTAAAGTGAATAAAGTATGAAGTGATAGTTAATTGAAATAACCTTGTATATATCATAATAAATTGAATTGTATAAACATAATATTACTATTCTAAAACATCATAATGGAATATTTCCCTTATCTTTGACACCTATTCCAAAAGTTTGTGCCACATCCCAGAAGGGGCCTGAAATATTGAAAGTGTTCGCATTGTTGGGTAAACTAGGACTCGTCAAAACAAATGAAAGCAATTTCAAGGAGGAAAAGAAAAATGAGTTTAGTATTAGCAAGAATCGACCAGAGATTAATTCATGGTATTGTTGTTACACAATGGGCAGGCGCAACACAGGCAAAAAGATTAATGGTAGTCGATGATGAAGTAAGTAAGGATGAAGTTCAAAAATCAGCTATGAGAATGAGTAAGCCAGTGGGGACTGGTATGTCAATCATTGATACAGAAACAGCTATTAAGAACTTCAACGCAGGAAAGTATGATAGCCATAATGTATTCATGATTGTAAGAGAACCATCTACATTAGTTAAGTTAGCTGAAGGTGGCGTTAAGATTCCTAAAGTAAACATTGGTATTATCTTCGATGGGGAAGGTAAGACAACAGTGAAGAAGATGGTTTCAGTCAATGAAGAAGAAGTGAATGATTTAAAGAAATTACAGTCTATGGGTATTCCAGTGACATTCCACTTCGTACCAAGCGAAGCAGAAGAACCACTAGAAACATATATTAAATAATCAAGGGGGATAAGAAGTATGCAGGTTATTCAAGGAGTATTAATCGTATTATTATCAATGTGGATGGTCATAGACCAGCAGGGTATTGTTATTACAACATGGTTCCCAATCATGGTTGCATTCTTTGCAGGATTGATTATGGGGGATATGAAGACTGCCATGATTATTGGTGGTACATTCCAGTTAATGAACTTAGGTGTTGCCAACATTGGTGGTTCATCAGTGCCTAACTGGGGTCTTGCAACAGTAGTTGGTATTTATGTTGCATGTAGAACTACAAATGATGTGGCTCAGGCAAAAGCAGTTGCCTTAGCAGTAGGTGTACCAGTTGGTATGCTTGGTATTCAGTTAGATGTATTCGCAAAGTTATTAAATACTTATGTAACACATGCAGCACAGAAAGCATGTAATGAAAAGAAGTTTGGTAAGATGAACAGAATTCTTTGGATTGGTCCTATGATCTTTGCTTTATCTACAGGTTTACCAACAGCTTTATGTGTATTATTTGGTGATGCAATCGTTAATGTTATTTTAAAATCAGTTCCAGTATGGTTCACAAATGGTCTATCTATCGCAGGAAATATGTTACCAGTTGTAGGTATCGCATTATTGTTACAGGTTATGCCTGCTAAGAAGTACTTATCAATGTTGATGATTGGTTTTGTCTTCTCAGCTTACTTAAATGTACCAATGTTAGGTGTATCTATTATTGGTTTAGCTATTGCTTACTATTTCTTTACAACACAGGTCAATAAAGTACCAGCAGTCGCAGCAGAAGGTGAAGTAATCGAAGAAGGAGATGATTGGGATGAATAAAGAAACACAGACAACAGAAGTTGTTACAAAGAAAGATCTTACAAAAGCCGCAGTACGTTACATGTTTATGGCATGTAATACATATAACTATGAAAACCATCAGGGTCCAGCAGTTGTATTTGGATTAGAGAAGGTTTTAAGAAAGATTCATAAGAATAATGATGATGACTATGTTGCATCATTAAATAACCACTTCAAATATTTCAATACTACAACTTGGATGGCTAATATCTTACTTGGTGCAAGTGTTGCTATGGAAGAAAAAGATGGTGTAGAAGCATTAGATACAGTACAGAACTTTAAGACAGGTATGATGGGTCCTCTTGCAGGTATCGGTGACACTTTAATCTGGGTACTATATCCAACAATCATGGGTTCTATTGCAGCTTACATGGGACTTGAAGGTAACCCTACAGGTGCACTTATCTGGATGTTACTTAACGTGATTTTCTTCTTCTTTAGAATTAAGCTATTCCATTTGGGATATGATTCAGGTTTAAAGCTTATTACTACATTAGGCGATAAGTTATCAGTCTTCACTGAAGCAGCATCTATCATGGGGCTAACAGTTATTGGGGCATTAATCCCTTCAGTTGTTAAGATGTCATTAGGTCTTGTCTTTAAGTCAGGTAAAGTAAAACTTGCTATTCAGACAGGTGTCTTAGATAAGATCATGCCTGCTTTATTACCAGTTGCACTTACATTTATCGTTTATAAATTACTTGCATCTAAGAAACTTACTGTTATTCAGGTCATCTTCTTAATTATTATTCTTGCATTAGTTTGCTCATTCTTTGGAATTCTAGCTCTCTAATCAAAGTTTTCGGGGGAAAGTCTATGAGAAAAATCGTTCTAACCAGCCATCATTTACTTGCAGATGGGTTAAAAGATACAATTCAGTATCTTATGCCAACTTTAACTGATATCCAGTCAGTGAGTGCTTATATGGATAATGTACCTGTTGAAAAACAGTTAAAAGAAGCACTTGGAGAAATCAATGAAGATGATGAATACATCATCTTCACTGATATGCTTGGGGGTAGTGTGAATCAGGAAGCAGTCAAATACTTACAGTATCCTAATGTATATGTGATTACAGGAATGAATTTACCTATTGTATTAAGTGTCTGTTTATCACTAGCAAGCTGTGAAAAAGTGAATGAAGATATCATTAGAAATGCGATTGATGATGCAAAGTCACAGATTGTTTATGTCAACGATGTTATGAAAAATATGGGGGTTGATGAAGATGATGAATAAAGATTGGTGGAAAAGCAGCGTTGTTTATCAGGTTTATCCACAAAGTTTTAATGATACCAACAATGATGGGGTTGGTGATTTAAAAGGTATAACTGAAAAACTTCCTTATTTATCTAAATTAGGTATTGATGTCATCTGGTTAAATCCTATCTATGAGTCACCATTAGTAGATAATGGTTATGATATTGCGAACTATCGCAAGATCAATCCAATGTATGGCACAATGGAAGACTTTGATGAACTATTAGAAACAGCACATAGTATGAATATTAAGATTATTATGGACTTAGTAGTGAATCATACAAGTGACCAGCATGAATGGTTCTTAAAGTCTAAATCTTCTAAGGATAATGAATATTCTGATTTCTATATCTGGAAGGATCCTAAAGAAGATGGTAGTGAACCAACAAACTGGGGTGCTACTTTTGGGGGATCTGCATGGACTTATGTACCTGAAAGAAAACAGTACTATCTTCATTGTTTTGCGCCAGGACAGCCTGACTTAAACTGGGAAAATCCTAAGGTTAGAGAAGCTGTTTATGATGAAATGCGCTTCTGGTTAGATAAAGGTATTGATGGTTATAGAATGGATGTTATCTCTTTATTAAGTAAGAGACAGAATTTCCCAGATGCCTTACCAGGAGAATATGATTATGCAAAATCATATTATAAAGGAGCTTCTAATGGACCTCGTATTCATGAATTCCTACAGGAAATGAATAGAGAAGTCTTATCACACTATGATGTGATGACAGTAGGAGAAACAGCCAATACCAATGTTCAGCAGGGTAAACTTTATACAGATCCTTCTAGACATGAATTAAACATGGTATTCCAGTTTGATCATATGCATTTAGATTATGGTAAGTACGGTAAATTCTCTGATGTAAAGTTTAAACTCAGTGATTTAAAGAAGAGCTTATCAACTTGGATCAATGATCTAGGTGATGGATGGAATTCACTTTATTGGGACAACCATGACCAGCCTAGAAATGTGACTCGTTTTGGTGATGATGGAGTATATCGTGTAGAATCTGCTAAGATGTTAGCTACTCTATTACATATGATGAAGGGAACACCTTATGTTTTCCAGGGAGATGAATTAGGTATGAAAGATGTACCTTTTACATCACTTGATCAATATAAAGATATTGAAACTGTCTTTATGTGTCAGAAGATGAAGGATGAAGGTGAAAATGAAGAAACAATCAAGAAATATGCTTATTTAAGTTCAAGAGACAATGCAAGAACTCCATTCCCTTGGAATGGAGAAGAAGGTTCTGGTTTCTCTAATGTAAAGCCTTGGATTGATTATTCACCTGATAATAAGTTCATCAATGCAGAAGATGAATTAAAAGATCCAAATTCAGTATTCTATTATTATCAGAAATTAATTCGTTTAAGAAAAGAAAATCCTATAATTGTTTATGGATCTTATAAACTATTAGACGAAGAAGATTCAGATATCTTCTCATATGAAAGAGAATATGAAGGTAAGAAATTACTTGTAGTATGTTCTTTCGCAAAAGAGAAGGTAAGATATACATTGCCAGATGACTATAAGGATTCTGAAATTCTTATTGGAAATTATGAGAATGTATTGAAAACAGATGATAAAAATATTATTCTAAACCCATATCAAGCAGTAGTTTATCTAACAAAGGAGTAATGAGATATGGACTTTGACACACAAGCAGGACTTATATATTCAACATTAAATGATAACGAAAAAGATATGATTCAATATATCAGAAACCATAAAGCAGATGTTGTAGACATGCCTATTAATGAACTTGCGAATGTTCTGCTTTCGTCAAAGAGTTCTGTATTACGCCTCGCACAAAAGCTAGGCTATACAGGTTATTCAGAATTAAAGTATTCTTTAAAGAAGGATATAGTAAAGAAAGCAGTTGTTCCTACAGATCTTGTTGAAAAATTCAGAAAAGAGATTGATAAAACATTTGAATATGCATCACAAGTAAACTTTGCGCCATTGATCTCTGAAATCCATAAAGCGAGACAAGTTATTCTATATGCGACAGGGTTTACTCAGAATAACTATACAAAACAGTTTTCTAGTGAGCTATTTATGGCAGGGCGTTCAAATTATATTGTATCTGGTGAAACAAACTTTGAAATCATCTCACACTCCCTAACTAGTGATGATTTCGTCATTATTATTTCGTTGTCAGGTAATACACCAGGTATCAGAACAGTAGTCAATGAATTGAATATGAAAGATATACCTATTCTTTCTATAACTGAGCTAGGAAAGAATTTCCTTGTAGAAAATTCAGATTATCAGCTTTACTATAATACAACAGATTTTCCAATCGAAGAGGAACATATCATTTCTATGAATGCAGTAGGAATTGTTCTTACTATTCTTGTAAGAAAATATCAAGAATTCGCATTCTTTGATGAGTAAAGTCAGACTTAATGGTCTGGCTTTTT
>NZ_DBPF01000094.1:5870-6003 GCF_002299355.1 Catenibacterium sp. UBA627 | reverse complement strand
ATTAAGCTTTTTTCTTCTTTAAGAAGATGAATGCAACACAAGCAAGACCCATTAATGCAGCAAATGGTAAAATATTTGTCATATCTCCAGTTTTTACATTATCTTTCTTAGTTTCGTCTTTCTTTGTTTCGTC
>NZ_DBPF01000094.1:2702-5756 GCF_002299355.1 Catenibacterium sp. UBA627 | reverse complement strand
AATGAAGCAATCGCTTCATCAATCTTCTTCTGAGAAACACCATTTGTGTTAGCTACTTCTTTTGCCCCAGCTAAAGCAGGTGTGAACTTATTCCAAGATTCTTCAGTATATTTCTTAGAATCTAAAGCATCAGCCTTAGCAATTAAATCATTTAAAGTATCCTTATTTAATAAAGACTTATAAGAGATACCATAACCACGTTTATACTTGATTGTATCAGTGTAAAGCTTAGCAGTCTTGTCATATACAGGAATATTAACTGGAAGTGTTCCCTGAGCACCAAATGTACCTAAAGCAACTTCGATACCAGCAATAATGTTAGGTCCATAAGCAGCTTTAGAAGATGTAACTCCACCAACAATTGCTTCAGTCACATCTACTGAAGAACCTTTACATCCATATACAGCAAGAATAGCATCTGCATTAGCATACATCTGTACATCATATGGTTTATCTACTGACATCACGATAGACTTCTTACCCTTTTCATGAGTATAGTCTACAATACCTTCTACATAAGAATATAACCAATGATTTGATGAGAAGCGGCTTGCAGCACTTATTTCTGAATTAACGAATACTGTATCAGCCCAATCAATGTTTCCTTTTACAGCATCCATATTTGAACCGTTATATCTTACTACTTTAACTTCTGCAGAGTCTGGGATAAGTCCTGCTTCTTTAGCACGGTTATAAGCCATGATCATCTGTGCTCTTTCATTGTCATATGGACAAAGCATTAAGATCTTCTGGTTTTCTTTTACTACTACTGGTAAAGTATTGTTTTCATTCTTTACAACAGTAACAGCTGCTGCTGCGATTTCTCTTTCAGTTGCTCTGTTAGTGGCACTACCTACTGTTGATAAAGCTTTGTTTAGAGAGAAATCAGATTCTTTCCAATCTAAGATACCTCTATTTTCTTTTACTGTTAAAATTCTTCTGCATCCATCATCTAATCTAGATTCAGAAATTTCACCCTTCTTAACAGCATCTTCTACATAATCAATAATTGTGTCTAGCTTCTTAACATCTTCCTGGTTGTAAAGAACTGTAGGCATACAGATTAAATCAGCACCTGCTTCAATCGCAAGCTTAACTGCCTGTGATTCACCAAATGTATCAGCAATAGCCTTCATGTTCATCGCATCAGTACTTACTACACCTTTGAAGCCCATTTCACCCTTTAATAAATCAGTGATGATTGCTTTTGACATAGTCGCAGGTTTCTTTTCTTCATTACCTGTTTTTTCTGAAACAACAGTTGTGTTATCTAATTGTGGATATAAGATATGTGCAGTCATGATCATTTCAATACCCTGATTGATTGCAATCTTATATGGTTTTAATTCATTATTTAATAATTCTGCTTTTGATTTGTTTACGATAGGTAAACCATAATGTGAGTCAGTGGCTGTATCACCATGACCTGGGAAGTGCTTCGCACATCCAATAACGTTATAGTCTTTCAAACCAGCGATTGTTGCAGAAGCCATGTTCCCTACTAAATCTGCATCATCACTGTAACTTCTTAGACCAATAACTGGGTTGTTGGCATTATTATTGACGTCAACAACAGGTGCTAAGTTAGTATTAATACCAATACTACTTAATTCACTACCAATAATCTGACCTGCTTTTTTCGCATACTCTGTATTATGAGTTGCACCAAGTGCCATGTTACCAGGTAATGCTGTACCTGAACCTAAACGGTATACATTACCACCTTCCTGGTCAGCACTGATTAATAGTGGAATACCACCATCTTTTGTGGCTGCTTTCTGCATTGCCATACTTAAGTTATAAGATTGTTCTGTTTCCTGGATGTTCTGGGCAAAATAAATAAGTGCTCCAAAATCATAGTCTTCGACAATCTTTCTGACTTGGTCATTCATCTTAGTAAATTCATGACCTGTAGTCTGTGCACCATCACTTAAGTCTTCATCCCAGTAACGGAAGTCTACCATAAGCATCTGTGTAATCTTTTGTCTTGTACTCATATTAGAGAGTAATTGATCCACTCTGCTTGTGGCATTGACTTTAGATGGCAAAGCCATTGAGAGTGCCATAGCTGTACTAAGTGCTATAGCGGATACCTTCTTCATATTATTTTCTCCTTTCGAATGTATCTTACATAGATATTGTAGCGCTTACATGTTACTTATGCAACATATATTTCATTTTATTAATTTTATTTATGTAATTTAATTTTAATATAGTATATCTGCCTATGCACGGTTAAAAAAGCATGATATACATGAGATAATATGAGTTACAATATTTCAACATTTGAAAAAGAACTGTATGACTGTAATATATATGAGATAGTAAAGATTATGTTAAGGGGGATGGTTATATGGAAGAAAGGAATAATTTTGCGAAGGGAAAGGTTTCTACACATATATTATCTATTGCAGGACCAATGATCGTAGCACAGTTGATTAATGTACTCTATAACGTGATAGATAGAATATATATAGGACGTATTCCTCATACTGCAACACTGGCTATGGGAGGACTGGGAATATGTCTTCCTATTATTTCTATAGTGATTGCATTTTCGAACTTGTTTGGTATGGGTGGTGCCCCACTTTGCTCTATTGCAAGAGGAAGAGGGAGAAATGATGAGGCAGAAGTGATTATGGGGAACGCCTTCTTCTTATTGGTTCTATTTGGAATAGGTTTGATGTTGATTGGGTTTATCTTTAAAGAGAAGATCTTATGGATGTTTGGAGCAAGTACGCATACATTCAAGTATGCGAATGATTATTTGACTATTTATTTGTTTGGTACTGTGTTTGTGTTAATAGGACTCGGTATGAATAGTTTTATTAATAGTCAAGGTTTTGCGAAGATTGGTATGATGACAGTACTGATTGGGGCAGTACTGAATATAATATTGGACCCTGTATTTATATTTTTATTAGATATGAATGTAAAGGGAGCAGCACTCGCAACAGTACTGTCACAATTTGTATCTGCTTTATGGACATTACGCTTTCTAACAAGTGATAAAACGATCCTTAAGTTAAAGAAAGAATGTATGCATTTAAATCC
>NZ_DBPF01000094.1:0-2645 GCF_002299355.1 Catenibacterium sp. UBA627 | reverse complement strand
ATCACTAATTCTATTGTATCTATCGTATGTAATTCTACCTTACAGATTTATGGTGGAGATCTCTATATTGCGATTATGACGATTATTAATTCTATTAGAGAGGTTGTACAGTTACCTGCTCAGGGGTTTGGGAATGCCTCTCAGCCGGTACTAGGCTATAACTATGGTGCGAAGGAATATAAGCGTGTATTGTCTTCTATCTACTTTGTGACATTCTTATGTTTTGGAACAATGTTTATTATCTGGGTATTAATTACTGCTTTCCCACAATACTTTATTAATATCTTTACTCATGATCCTCATATTACCGATCATGCAGTACGTTATATTAGATTATATTTTGCAGGATTCTTTATGCAGTCTTTACAGATCTGTGGACAATCTGTAGCGGTAGGACTTGGCAAATCAAAACAGGCTATCTTCTTTTCTATCTTTAGAAAAGTGATTATAGTAGCCCCTCTGACTATTATTCTTCCCCGTTTTATTGGTATTGAAGGTGTGTTCATATCAGAAGCAATCAGTAATTTCATAGGCGGTGGTGCTTGTTATATTACAATGTGGATGACAATTGGAAAGAACTTAAAAAGAGAGATTTCACAATAGTGGATTCTCTCTTTTTGTATTAAGCAGATAACTTGTTTAATAATTTTCCGAATAGTGTTTCAATCCATAATGCAAGCTTTTCTAATCTTAGTACCTTGAATATTCCTCTTCTGATTAAATCGATGATTAATGCAACTACATAAAGAGATAATGCAATCATGATGACCATAAGAGCAAGTAAGTAGAAAGGCATACCTGCTAGTGTTGTAAACTGGTTTAATAGAACATAGCCTAAGAATAAAGAATGGCTGGCAAGAAGATATGTACAAAGAGTTGATTCATCAATAAACTGTACAATCTTTTCCTGTTTACTATTCATATTTGCGAAAACATAAAGTAAGCAGATAGAAGTTACAAGTAATAATGGTGATAAGGCTGATAAGAAGTAATCATCAAATGTATTACCAATAAACTTGTCCAAGCTTAGCATTAAGAAACCATTTAAGACAAATGAACATAAACCGATCAATGCGGTTTTTGATACATTGACTTTATAAAGTTCATGTTTTCTTACAGTTGCGCCAATGAAATAAAGACATGTGAACCAGATGATTCCTCGACCACTCTTAAATAAAAGTGGATCCTTTAGTTCTCCTGCACTAAATAAGCCATAGAAGCCAAGTAATCCAATGATCCATACCGCTTTAATCGCTGTTTCTCTAGAAATATGTTCTACCATGTAGTCTACAATAGGACTTAGTAAGAACATGCCTGTAAAGGCTGTAAATAACCAATAAGCGTTATTCGATAATAAGAAGAATGCATGCGTTACAGAATGCATTGTAACATTTTCTGGCTTATAGAGATGGAATGCATAAGTTAAAGCCACGTTATAGATAAGTGCAGTTAAGAGCAGTAGTAAATAACGTGATAACTTATGTTTCTTACCATATTCCTTAAAACCATAAGATAATGCAAAACAGTTGATTGCAATGTAAGCAAGATAAAACATAGCCCATAAAGTAATCACTGTAAGTGTTGATGATGATTGAAACATCCCACCATAAGAAGCAATATTACCAGCAAAGATAAACATCATCGATAACATCGATAAAATATAAATTCCAAACATTTAAAATTCCCCCTTGCGATGAGTATATATTACAATAATGGGATAATTATGTGAAGTTAAAAGTCTCTTGTTTAATTAATATATCACAAATAGTTTTTCTTTATATCTTTTATAATAATATTTATTTTATAGTCATTTTTATCAATACTATTTGCATTAAGAGTTATTTAGTGTATAATAGTGTCAATTTTGGGATTAATTTTAGGAGGGTAAAAATGAAAACTAGTAATGGTAGGCAATTAGCTAAGAAAATGCTGATTGCAATGATCTGCGGTCTTGCTTGTGGTTTTGGATGCATTATGCTAAGAGAACACTTAGTAAGTGGTGGACAGACTGATCTTTGGACAAAGATCAATAACTTATTCTTTCAGGATATTACACAGCCAAATGCAACAAAGGCTGTTGGTATCTTCTATATTGTAGGACAGTTATTCGTTAACTCACTACAGCTTATTATTGTACCTATGGTATTTGTATCAATTACACTTGCGATTTCAACTATCACAGATACAAAGAAGTTAGGTAGAATTTCTACTAAAACTATTTTAACTTTCTTTATCACAACTGTATGTGCTTTATGTTTTGCAGGTGTGATTGCTTCTGTTGTATATCGTTTAGGTTTCTTTGATGCAGTTGGTAAAGCAGCAGTGACTATCCAGAAGGGTTCTACTGGTGCTAACCCATTGAATATTATCTTAAATATTATTCCTAACAATCTTATCTCAGCATTCTCTACTAACGGTAACGTATTAGCCATTGTATTCGTAGCTGTTGCTATGGGTCTCGCAATGAATGCTTTAGAAGATGAAACAAAGACTTTAAAGAAGTTATTTGAAGAAGTATCCAAGATTATTACTTTATTCTTATCTTTTGTTGTTAATAAGTTCGCACCTATCGGTATCTTCTGCTTATTAACTAGAACATTCGCAATTTATGGTATTGATTCATTAAGACCTGCACTTGCTTATGT
>NZ_DBPF01000037.1:16095-18858 GCF_002299355.1 Catenibacterium sp. UBA627 | reverse complement strand
AAGCGTAAAGATCTGCAAACTGGCATAAAGCTTGAACTAAAATATACAGAAAGGAGAACAGAATATGGCAAAAATCATACTTGCATCACATGGAGGGTTGTCTAAAGGAATGAAAGATTCAGTTTCTATGATTGTTGGAGATTTAGCTAAGGATGTAGAAACATATAGCTTGCTTCCTGGAGAAAATCCTGAAGACTTTTATCAAGAAGTTTTGAATGAAGCAAAAGAGAGTGAAGAACTATTCTTAATCTTATGTGATGTTAAAGGTGGAAGTGTTCACACAGCATTATCTAAACTCGCAGTATTAGATAATGTAATGGTCTTCTCAGGAATGAACATGGGACTAGTATTAGATGTAGTAATGAGAAGCATGAACGGAAATCTTGAATTAGCAGATGCGAACGATTTGATCGAAGCAGCTAAAGATGGAATGACTGTTATGAACGGAATGATAAGCGAAGATGATGAAGATTTCTAATAGGAGGAGAAAAAAATGATTAAATTATTAAGAGTGGATCACAGATTGTTACATGGTCAAGTTGCTTTTTCTTGGAAAAATGCAGTTGAAGCAGATTGTATCTTAATTGCGTGTGATGCAGTTATGAAAGATGATTTAAGAAAAACTTCAATCAAGATGGCAAAACCAAGTGGTGTTAAATTAGTTATCAAAAGTATGGATGATGCAGTAAAAGCAATCAACAGTGGTGTTACAGACAAATATAAATTATTGACTGTAGTTGAATCTATTAAGGATGCTGAAAGATTGTGTAAAGAATGCAACATCAAAAAGTTAAATCTTGGTGGTACTAAGGCAACTGCTGAAACTCGTAATATTTCAAAAGCAATGAATATTACACCAGCAGAAGAAACAATTTTAAAAGGATTATGTGAATCAGGTGTAGATGTAACAATTCAGATGGTTCCAGAAGATAATCCAGTAAATGTAGAAAAAGTTTTATAGGAGGAGAAATATGTTACTACAAGCAATTTTACTTGGCTTGGTAGCAATGCTTGGAAATGCTGAGTATTTGTTCGGTACAAGTTTGTTGTCAAGACCATTGGTTATGGGTACTTTAACAGGTATTGTACTTGGTGATGTACAAACAGGTGTTACTTTAGGTGCAACATTAGAATTAGCATTTATGGGAGCTTTCTCAATCGGTGCTAGTATTCCACCTGAAATGATTTCAGGAACTGTATTAGGAACAGCTTTCACAATTACAACAGGAGCTGGACCAGAAACTGCATTAACTGTAGGTTTACCAGTTGCTTCATTAGTATTAATTGCAAAGAACGTTGGAATGGTATTCATCTTACCTCCATTTGTTCATAAAGCAGATAAATATGCAGCTGAAGGAAATATGGCTGGAGTTGCTAGAATGCACTTATTAGGTGGATTCTTCGGTGTCAACTTAATTATCGGTGTGATCGTAGCATGTGGTTACTATGCTGGTGGACCAGCTGTACAGGCTTTATTAAATGTCATTCCTAAATGGATTTCAAATGGTTTACAGATCACAATGGGCTTATTACCTGCAATTGGGTTCGGTTTATTATTAATGATGATTATGGACAAAGAAGTTGCATGTTTCTTCTTCTTAGGATTCGCATTAAGCGTATACTTAAAGATTCCAGTAACAGCAATCGCAATTTTTGGAGTAATCATTGCTATCGTATTAACTCAGTTACGTAGTAATTCAGCTCAAACAGCTATAGAAGGAGGAGTGGATGAAGATGACGACTTCTAATAAATTAACTAAAAAAGAATTAAATCAAGTATTCTGGCGTTCATTCGGTTTGGAATGGTCTTGGAACTATGAAAGACAAATGAACATGTCATACTGCTATAGTATGTTACCAGTTATCAAAAAGTTATATACAAATAAAGAAGATCAAGCTGCAGCTATGAAACGTCACTTGGAATTCTTCAATACAACTCCACAATTGGCAACATTAATCTTAGGTATTAGTGCTGCTATGGAAGAAAGTAACGCAAATGATCCTGAATTTGATACAGAAAGTATCAACAATGTAAAGGTTTCATTAATGGGACCTTTAGCAGGTATTGGTGATTCATTCATCTGGGGAACATTACGTATTATCGCTACTGGTGTTGGTTTATCTCTAGCAAATCAAGGAAATATCTTAGGACCTATCTTATTCTTATTAATCTTCAACCTTCCAGCTCAGGGATTACGTTATTATTTAATGAATACTGGTTATAAATTAGGTAGTGGATTCTTGGCTAAGATCCAGCAGAATGGATTAATGTCAAAACTCACTTATGCAGCAAGTGTTTTAGGATTGATGGTTGTTGGTGGTATGACTGCTGAAAACGTATCAATCAGTTTCCCATTGAAGTTTGGTTCTGGTAATGAAGCAACTACATTAAATTCTGTATTCAATAATATCATGCCTGGTTTAATGCCATTATTATTCACATTACTAGTTTACTACTTATTGAAAAAGAAAAATGTTAAGACAACTACATTATTGTTAATCTGTGTTGTGATCGGATTAGTCGGAGCATTCTTTGGTATCTTAGGTTGTTAATAAATTAAAAAAAACGGAGGAAAAGAAAATGGAAATGATTAAATTTAATGAACAGGAAAAAATCGATAGCGTAAATGGCGCATTAGCTTTACGCCCTCAGATCAACGAAATCGTTGATGAAATCTGCGAACATGGATATTCAAACATCTGCTGGTTAGGTGTTGGTGGTACTTGGGCAAGTGCTATGCAGGCTACAGTACACATGAAAGA
>NZ_DBPF01000037.1:12102-16002 GCF_002299355.1 Catenibacterium sp. UBA627 | reverse complement strand
CTGGAAACACTAAAGAAGTAGTTGATGCTATCAAAAAAATTAAAAATGAAGTTGGTGCTACAGTTATCTCATTTGTTGATGCTAAAGAAGCTATCTTATTAGATTTAGGAGACTACAAGATCTCTTATCCAATGAACGAACAGTTAAAGTTCTTCATGGTTGCTGACCGTTTCATGTTCAACAATGGTGAATTAGAAGACTACGATGATATGTATGCTGAATTTGATAAATACTTAGCAGAAGATTTAGTAGAAGTTGAAAAGAAAGCTGAACCATTCGCTATTGAATTCGCTAAAAAACACTGGAATGATGAAATGCACTACTTTGTAGGTGCTGGAAACCAGTGGGGTGCTACTTACTCATATGCAATGTGCTATTGGGAAGAACAGTTATGGTTAAAGACTAAATCAATCACATCAAATGAATTCTTCCATGGTATGTTTGAAATCGTAACTAAAGAGACTCCAGTTACAATCTATATTGGTGAAGATGCTCAGCGTCCATTATCAGAACGTGTAGCTAACTTTATTCCAAGAATTTGTGCAAACTACACAATCATTGATACTAAAGATTATGAATTAAAGGGAATTAGTGAAAAATATCGTAAACACTTATCTCATCACGTAATGCATGCTGTAAACAACAGAATCGACGTTCACATGGAAATCGAAACTCGTCACCCTATGGAAATCCGTCGTTACTACAGAAGATTAGAATACTAAAATATAAAGGGTGGATTTATTCCACCTTTTACACCTTAATTGGGGGTATATTATGAATAAATTAACAATGCTTGATTATGTTAAAGAAACACCAGGCGTATTAAGAACAAATATTGAACAATATACTACACTAGTTGATCCATTGATGAAAGAAGTGCAACAAAAAGAAATCAAACGTATTTTACTTATTGCTTCTGGATCAAGTCATAATGCTTGTTATTGTGCTAGAAGTTTTGTGGAAAAAGTAAGTGGTTTAGAAGTTAGAATCATTACTCCATATACATTTACGTACTATGAAAATGATATTAAAGAGAACGACTTAGTTTTAGTGGTTACACAGAGTGGTTTAAGTACAAATGCAATTGAAGCATTAAAAATCATTAAGAAAAAAGAATGTAAAGCTATTTGTTTAACAGGAAATAAAAACAGCGATGTAAAAGATGTTGCGGATATTGTGATTGAATATGGTGTGGGCAAAGAATTAGTTGGCTATGTCACAAAAGGTGTTTCTTCACTTGCGTTATTCTTAGATTTATTCGCAATTGCATATTCTGGAAAGACTGAATATTTGGATGAATTAAAGAAAGCAGCTGATTTAAATGAAGAAATGATTGATCAGGCTACAAACTTTATTCAGCGACATTATAAGAATTTCACATCTATGTCCTGGGTTTACAGTTGTGGAGCCGGTGCCAATTATGGAACAGCACTTGAAAGTGCATTAAAAATCGGTGAAACCATTCATATTCCAAGTTGCTGCTATGAAATTGAAGAGTACATTCATGGACCAAACCTTCAATTGACGCCACAATACAATGTGATTTTCTTTGATGGAAACGATGGTGCAAGTCGACGCGTAGAACAAGTATATAAGGCTACGCGAAAAGTCAGCAATCGAGCTTATTTAATTTCAAACAATCCTCAATTATCAAGTGATGATCATGTTTTAAGTTTGAGTGATACTGTTTCAAGTGAATTATGTCCACTTGTATATCTACCATTTGTACAATTATTAAGCTTTATTGTTTCAAATGACTTACACTCTATTTATCAACATCCATTATTAAAAGAATTTAAGGCTATTGCTGCTGCAAAAACGGAGAATTTTGTGAATTATGATGGAGACGATTAAAACTGTTATTTTTGATATGGATGGTGTGATATTTGATAGTGAAACCATGTATATAAATGATTTGATAAGATTTTTTAAACAGCATGATATAGAAATACAAGTAAGTGATTGTATTCCTCTCATTGGTATTGATAGTAAATTATATTATGAACAAGCATACACAATGTGGAATGAAAAAACTGATTTCATGACATTTAAAAATATGCTTCAAGAATACTTTCGTTCATTTGATTGTGATTATAAAGCGGTAGTTAGACCTCAGATCTATTCCGTTTTAGAATACTTAAGTAAACATTATAAAATAGCGTTAGCGTCCTCTTCTAGTTTATATAGTATTAATAATGCGTTGGATCAGGCTGGTTTAAAAAAGTATTTTTCACTTATAGTAAGTGGTGAACAATTCAAAGAAAGTAAACCAAATCCAGAAATATATTTACATACAATCAAAGAATTGAATGTAAATAAGGATGAAGCTATTATTATTGAGGATTCATCTAAAGGAATATTAGCTGCAAATAGAGCTGGTATTAAGGTATTGGCTTTAAAAGATGATAAGTTTGGCTTAGATCAGAGTCAGGCAGATATAATTATTAATGAATTAAATGATATTATAAAGTTGATTGAGAAAGGGGCATAAAAGTATGAATGCTATGTTAATTGTCGCTATAGTGATTGCTATTATTGGTACTCTTCCAGTAATTATCAGAAAGAAACTCCTAAAAAATTATCTAACATTACTCCAAAACAATGATATCAAGGCAATAAAAGACTTAATGGCAACTCAACTAGCTAAGATATGTATTCCTCCATTTAATAGGGAATATTTACTTTTAAATGCTTATCTAAAATTAAAAGATGACAAACAAATAGATACTCAAGTAAACAATATAATAGATCATGTTCCTATGAATTCTAAGCAGAAGTCTGCTCTCGCAAAATCAGTATTCTATATATATGTAGATGAGAAGAATGCATCTATGATTGATCGTTTGTTGAAAATGGTTAGCACGACAAATGATCATGCCCTATATAGACAGATGGATATGGTTAATGATACTTTGATTAGTGGTGGAATTAAGTATTATGATGAATTGAAGTCTGATCTAGAAGATGAAGAATATACTAAAAACAATGAAGATACTCCCTATCTTGAATTCTTATTATCAGTTATCTACAAGAATATGGGTAATGAATCAAAAAGCAAGGAATATAAGAATAAAGCCTTAGAAGACAGTAAAGGAACTGTATATGAATCTTTAATTCAGTCTCAAAATTAATTGGATGATTAAAAAGATTCCTTACCGTAAAGACAGCCTAATAGGTTGTCTTTTATATTTACCAGAATATTTCTATCACATCAACATAATTATGCTATAATTGTGTTGATGAAAGGAGTGAGATATTATGCCACTAATTCTACCTATTAAGGAGTTAAGAAATACAAATGATATCTCTAATATTGCACACAAACATCATGAACCTATTTTCATTACAAAAAATGGCTATAGTGACCTGGTTGTGATGAGCAGTGAATTATATGATGAGTTTGCTAGAATAAATCGTATAGACAAAGCAATCTTTGAATCTGAACAGGAACTGTTGGATGGTGCAGAAGCAGTTGATGCAAAAAAAGTATTCGATGATTTGGAGAAAAAGCATTTTGGATAAGTATCAAGTAAAAATCAATCCCAAATCAATTTCTGAATTAGATTATATTTACAACTATATTGCAATTGAAAAATCAGCCTCTGAAAATGCGAGAGCACAAATTAATCGAATTAAAAATGCTATCTTGGGTTTAGATACTTTTCCTGAATCTCATCAAGTGAGAACAGAAGGAAGATATGCTGGAAAATACAGACAATTATTGATTGATAACTACATTGTCATTTTTCGAATTGATGAGCTACATAAGACTGTTTACGTGGTTACAGTCCAATACCAGGGACGTAATATATAAGGAGATAGATGACTAAATAACGCATGTTCACACCATGCGTTTTTTTATATAATCAGACTTGTTTAGAAAAATCACCTCCTGCAACC
>NZ_DBPF01000037.1:11187-12021 GCF_002299355.1 Catenibacterium sp. UBA627 | reverse complement strand
GATTATGATTTTAGCTGATAAGATTATAGAAGAAAGAAAAAAGAATGGATGGTCACAGGAAGAACTCGCTAATAAGTTAGGTGTCTCTAGACAAGCTGTTTCAAAATGGGAAAGTGCAGGATCTATACCAGACCTACAAAGAATACTTCAGATGTCTGAACTATTTGGTGTGACTACTGATTATTTACTAAAGGATGAAATAGAAGAAGAACCACTGAATGAATATGTTGAAACAAAAACAATCAAGGTAAGTATGGAAGAAGCCAATCAATATCTTGATATGAAGAGTAGAGGTTCAAGAATAGTCGCCAATGCGACAAGTCTATGCATATTAAGTCCTGTACCTCTTATAGTATTAGGTACAATGACAGAAGATCATATACTTATAGGTTTTAGTTTAGTACTACTTCTTGTATTAGTCGCAATAGCTGTTTATCTATTTGTGAATTATGGATTACACGAGTCGCATATGCAGCATCTAGAAAAAGAAAGCTTTGAAACAGAATATGGTGTATCAGGAATGGTACGTGAAAGAAGAGAACAATATGAACCAACATTCACAAGGAATATTGCGATAGGAGTAGTACTTTGTATTCTTTCTGTCATTCCTACTATAATGGCAGGTGTAATGGAAGTAGAAGATTATATGAGTGGTATATCTGTAGGTCTATTACTTATTATTGTTTCTATTGGTGTCAATATTCTTATTCGTGCAGGTATGATCAAGTCTAGCTATGATACTCTATTGCAGGAAGGAGAATACACAATAGAAGAGAAACATTTGAAAAAGAAGACAGATGCTTTTTCGGGTGCTTATTGGTGTTTGATAGTCGC
>NZ_DBPF01000037.1:0-11053 GCF_002299355.1 Catenibacterium sp. UBA627 | reverse complement strand
GAAGTAGTTCATTCATTCTTAAAATAATTATGAGATAAGTGATAGTTTACAAGTTTTCTTGTGAACTATTTTTTTCTCATTGTATAATGAATATACAAAACATTTGACACTAAACCAAGGTTTAATGTTACCCTAATAAAGGTGGTGATTGTATGGAAACAAAGGAAATACTAGAAAAAGTAAAAACAGGAGAACTATCTGTTGAAGAAGCCGAACAATTCTTTAAGAAATCCGCTTTTGAAGAATTAGGCTATGCGAAATTAGATACAAATAGAGAAATACGTTCAGGTTTTCAGGAAGTGATTTATTGCCAGGGAAAAGCAGATGATCACTTAGTCGGTATTGTGAGAAGACTTTATGAGGTGCAGGGAGAAGTATTTGGGACAAGAGCCTCAAAACATCAATATGAACTCTTAAAGAATGAATTTCCTGAACTAGAATATGATCCATTATCACATATTATTAAGATAGAAAAAGAAAAGGAACATAAAGGGAAGATTGTTGTATGTAGTGCTGGTACAGCAGATCTTAATGTGGCTGAAGAAGCTGCACAGACAGCTGAATTCTTTGGGAGTCATGTAGAACGTTTGTATGATGTAGGTGTGAGTGGTATTCATCGCTTATTATCTAAATTAGATATCCTGCAATCTGCAAGATGTATTATTGCGGTGGCAGGAATGGAAGGAGCTCTTGCAAGTGTCATAGGTGGTTTAGTAGACTGTCCTGTTATTGCAGTACCTACATCAGTGGGTTATGGAGCCAGCTTTCATGGTGTCAGTGCTTTACTTACAATGATTAATTCCTGTGCCAATGGTATTGCGGTAGTGAATATTGATAATGGCTATGGTGCAGGTTATATTGCAACTCAGATTAATAGAACGGGAGAATCAAAATGAATCAATTATATTTAGAATGTTATTCTGGAATAAGTGGAGATATGTTTGTCGCAAGCTTACTTGATCTAGGTGCTTCAAAAGAAGTATTAGAAGAAGTTCTTTCATCATTACCTCTTGCTGGTTTTAAAACTGAAATCACAAGAGTCAATAAATCAGGACTGGATGTCTGTGATTTTAATGTTATTTTGGATCATGATAATCATGATCACGATATGAACTACTTATATGGTGAACATACACATCATGAACATCACCATCATCATGAACATCGTCACTTGCATGATATTTTACATATCATTGATCATGCACAAATGACAGATCATGCTAAAGAATTGGCTAAAAAGATCTTCACTATTTTAGGTGAAGCAGAGGCAAAAGCCCATGGTACTTCTATTGAAGAAGTCCATTTTCATGAAGTAGGTGCTGTGGATTCTATTGTAGATATTATTTCTGCAGCTGTGTGCTTTGATGATTTAGGGATTGATGAAGTTTATATTCCGGTTATTTATGAAGGAACAGGTACTGTACATTGTGCTCATGGAACACTGCCTATCCCAGTTCCTGCAGTGAATAATATTGTATCGAGTCATCATTTACCTATTCATATTGATACTATCAAAGGTGAATTAGTGACTCCTACAGGCGCTGCCATTGCTGCGTCTATTGTGACATCTTATACACTTCCTTCTACCTTTACAATTAAAAAGACAGGTATAGGGGCAGGTAAGCGTGCTTATGAAAGACCAAGCTTACTTCGTGCAATGTTGATTGAAACAGATCCCAGGCACCAATAAGGTATGTAAGCTAGAAACAAATATTGATGATAGTACAGGAGAAGTATTAGGTCATGTGATGGAGTTATTAATGTCTCATGGCGCAAAAGATGTTCATTACATTCCTGTGATAATGAAAAAGAACAGACCTGCTTATTTACTCAATGTATTATGTGATGAAGAAAAAAGAAAAGAATTAGAAACAATCATCTTCAAAGAAACAAGCACTATCGGTATTAGACGTACTTACATGGAACGTACAGTTCTTCAAAGAACTTTTGAAACTATTTCTACACCTTTAGGTGATGCTATATTTAAGGTAGTCAATATAGAAGGAAATATAAGAGCCTATCCTGAATATGAAAGTGCGAAGTTATTAAGTGAAAAACATAATTTATCTATTATTGATGTTTATCAATTGTTGGAAAGGAGTTATTATGAATTTAGTCGCCATCATTGATCAGTATCTACATGAAGATGTTATGATTGCTTTTTCTGGTGGCGTAGACAGTACACTCTTATTAAAAATAGCCGTTGAAGCATCAAAGAGATATCATACGCATGTCTATGCTGTTACTATTCAAACAGTGCTTCATCCTGTGATGGAGGCAGATGAAGCCAAGCGAATAGCTGACGAATTAGGGGCTATTCATAAAGTGATTCATGTAGATGAATTAGAAGGTGCAGGAATAGAGAATAATCCTGTAGATCGTTGTTATTTATGTAAGAAGTATATGTTTACTAAAGTGAAGGAACTCGCACATAGTTTAGGTATTTCTACTATTCTTGAAGGTACAAACGCCGATGATTTAAAACAATATCGTCCTGGTATCAAAGCAATTCAGGAATTAGGATTACATAGTCCACTCTTAGAGGCTAATATGACTAAAAAAGAAATTAGAGAATTGGCTGCTGATTATGATTTAAAAGCGGCTAATAAGCCTTCTTCACCATGTCTTGCAACAAGATTTCCTTATCATACATTACTTAATTACGAGGAAATGCGTAAAGTAGAAAAAATTGAAGATTATCTTCATGCATGTGGTTTCTATAATGTACGCGCAAGAATACATAATGACTTAGTGCGTTTAGAAATTGATCAGGATGCTTTTATGAAATGTATGGACTACCGTCAAGAGATTGTCTTATTTATTAAGGAATTAGGATACGACTATGTAACACTTGATCTAGAAGGATTTAGAAGCGGTAGTCAAGATATTAAACTGGAGGAAAAATAATATGCATATGGCTGACGCCTTAGTCTCACCTGCTGTTGCGACAACGATGTATCTGGCATCAGGTGCAATGACTATTTATTCAATTAAAAAACTAGAAGAAGAAAATGATCCACAGAAACTCCCAATGATGGGAGTTATGGGTGCCTTTGTCTTTGCAGCCCAGATGATCAATTTCACTATCCCAGGAACAGGTTCTTCAGGACACTTAACAGGAGGACTCATGTTAACAGCACTACTTGGTCCTTATGCAGGCTTTTTAACGATGGTAGGTATACTGGCAATACAATGTCTGCTTTTTGCGGATGGTGGGTTACTTGCCCTAGGTTGTAATATATGGAATATGGCATTTTATGGCTGTTTTATCTCTTCGATGTTGATATTTAAGCCAATAATCAATAAAAAATTATCTAAGAAGAATTTGATGATTGCCTCTATCTTAGGTTCTATCATCTCTTTACAATTAGGTGCCTTCTCAGTAGTTGTAGAAACAGAATTATCAGGTATTACAGCACTCCCATGGAACTTATTCATTGGTGTGATGCAGCCTATTCATCTTGCGATAGGTGCGGTAGAAGGTATCATTACAGGCTTAGTTCTATCATTTATTTATGAAGCACGTCCAGAACTGATCTGGCAGGGGCATACAACTAAACTGGCAAAAACATCTAAAAAGAAGCTTCTTGCACTCTTTGGTGGTCTTTCTGTCGCAGTGGCTGGTATCTTATCAATATTTGCTAGTGCTTTCCCTGATGGATTAGAATGGTCTATATTACAGTTAACTGGTTCTACAGAACTACAACACAAAGGGGCTATTTATTCTATGTCTTCGCGTGTTCAGGAACTCACTGCATTATTACCTGACTATAATATTTCAGGACATGAATCAATCTTAGGTGGGATGTTTGCAGGAATTGTTGGAGTCTTAATCGTCATAGGACTCTATATGCTCATTCATCGTTATCATGAAAAACATACAGAAAGCCATTAAGAGAGTGCATCAAATTGATGCACTTTCTAAGCGTACAACCATTCTTTCTGCCATTCATCCCACTTATAAGATTTTGATTGTATTACTTTATTTGATAATCACTGCTTCTTATTCTATTCATGATTTATATATCTTGGTGATGTTTTTACCATTACTCTTATTTTCGTTATTGGGAGAAATCAATTTATTCAAATGTTTAGGAGAACTCAAACCATTAGTGGCTTTATTACTCTTTATGGGAACACCTTTCTTATTCTTTAAGGGATATGGAATCACTAGTTTTATTGTGCTTGCATTAAAAGGAATATTTGCCTTACTATTTTCTTACATATTGATGACCACAACATCTATGGAGGAACTCTGTATGGGATTATCTAAACTAAAAATACCTCAACCTCTTATTGTCGTCATCATGTTAATACAAAGATATCTCATTCTTTTCTTTAAAGAAACAGATAAAACTTTGCTTGCCTATAGTTTACGTGCACCAGGGCAGAAGGGTATTTCTATAAAGACATGGGGTACATTAGTTGGTTCAATGATGCTTCGTTCCATTGATCGTGCTATGAATGTCTATCAGTCTATGATGTTAAGAGGTTTTAAAGGTGTAATGCCATTACAATCACAAAAATATGATTATAAGTTATCTAAACTTACATTTGGTATTATGTGTGTACTATTACTATTCTTGAAAGGAGTTGTATTATGATTAAACTGAATCATTTCTCTTTCTCTTATATAGAGAATCGTATTATATTAGATGATTTGAATTTTCATATCCAAAAAGGTGAAAAAGTAGGACTCATTGGATGCAATGGAGCAGGGAAATCTACACTTCTTAAAACTATTATTGGAATAGAAAATGGTCAGGGAGAACTAAAAGTTACAGATTTAACTATGAACAATCAAAACCTTGCATCCATTCGTTCCCATATAGGCTATGTCTTCCAGGATTCAGATAATCAGCTCTTTATGTCTTCTGTATATGAAGATGTAGCCTTTGGACCAATGAATGAAGGATTACAGGGAGAAGAATTGGAAGAACGCATCAATAAAGCATTAGATCTTGTACATATGCAGGAAAAGAAGCATGAAAAGATTTATCGCTTATCTGGTGGAGAGAAAAAAAGAGCTGCCATTGCGACAGTCCTCTCTATGCGTCCAGATATTCTATTATTTGATGAACCTTCTGTTTCATTAGATCCTAAACATCGTCGTGGATTAATCAACGTATTAAACGAACTCCCTTATACAATGTTGATTGCGTCCCACGATTTAGATTTTATTTATGATACATGTGATCGTGTTTTATTACTATCTAATGGAAAGCTTGTTGCAGATGGACCAACTCAAGACATCTTAACAAATAAAAAGCTTCTTGAAGAAAATGGTTTAGAGCTTCCTCTTTCATTTAGTAGACAAAAGAGTATATAATAGAACCCTGTGAGGTGAAAAAGATGCGTTATGCACAAATAAGAGAAGTAGATATTGCGAATGGACCAGGTATTAGAGTATCTCTTTATACTCAAGGGTGTCATCGTCATTGTCCATTCTGCTTTAATCAGGAAACATGGGATTTTAATGGAGGAAAGGCTTTTACATCTGAATTAGAAGATGTATTAATTACACTTATTAACAAACCCCATATTGCTGGATTCACACTTTTAGGTGGAGAACCTTTTGAAGAAGAAAACAGAGACGATATTTTAGAATTACTCAAACATATCAAAAAAGAATGTCCTACTAAATCTATCTGGGTCTATTCTTCATTCCTTTATGAAGAAATTATGGAATGGAAACAGCCTTTACTTGATTATGTAGATGTATTAGTAGATGGACCATTTGTGAATGAATTAAAAGATGCGAATCTCAAATTCAGAGGTTCTTCTAATCAAAGAATTATTGATATTAAGAAAACAAAAGAAAATAAAGAAATCACTTTAGTTGAGTTCAAAGAGATATAATAAAAACTTATTGATTTGATAAATATTTTCCTATACAAAAGATAACGTTTTAGCGTATAATAATATTTATAAAGATTATAAATGGAGGGGATTTTTATGAAAAGTCTCAAGATTATAGTGGCAGCAGCCTTGGCTGCTTCTATGTTAGTGGGATGTGGTTCTACTTCCGACGATAAAGCGATTTATAACTTTTCAAGTGAAGCAGATGTAACATCTCTAGATTCAAGTGTATCTGATGATGGTGTTTCATTTAATGCGATTCATGCATTTAGTGAAGGACTCATGGATATTACTGCAAAGGGTGGTACAAAGCTTGTACCAGCTGCTGCATCATCTTATAAGATGTCAGATGATGGATTGACTTATACATTTACTATTAGAAAGAATGCGAAATGGTCTAATGGTGATGACTTGACTGCAGATGATTTCGTTTATTCATGGAGAAAGTTAATTGGAAATGCAGGTAGTTATGCTTATATCTTCGGTAAAGAAGGTGCATGTATTAAGAATGCAGATGAATTGGCTGAACTTGGAACAACTGCTGGTGATAAGATCAAAGAACTAGGTGTTGAAGCAAAGGATAAGAAAACATTACAGGTTACTTTATCTCAGCCATGTCCTTATTTCTTAGAAATCATGACATTCCCATGCTTCTATCCACAGAATCAGAAATTTGTTGAAAAGTGTGGTTCTAAATATGCCACTGATGCAAAGTATTTACTTGCGAATGGTCCATTCAAGGTAACTAAGTGGACTAAGTCTAATAAGATCACTTTTGTAAAGAATGATAAGTACTACGGTGCAGATAAGATCGAATTAGATGGTTTAAATATGTATCTTGTTCAGGATCCTAAGACTGCAGCTGCGGCATTTGATAATGGTAAAGTTGATTTTGCGACTATTAACTCAGCTTTAGTTGATAAGTATGAAGGTAAAGATAGTCTTGTAAAGTTCAAACAGGGTTATATGTATTATTTATATTTGAACTTCAACAATAAAGCACTTGCGAATACAAATATTCGTAAAGCATTATCTCTAGCTATTGATCGTAAAGACTTATGTAATAAAGTCTTAAAGGATGGTTCTAGAGAAGCAGATGGTTTTGTAAGTGCTGACTTCACTTATGGACCAGATGGTAAAGAATATCGTTCAGAAGGTAAAGATTATACTCAGTATAATCTAAAAGAAGCACAGGCTGCTTTTGATCAAGGCTTAAAAGAACTTGGTGTTTCTTCATTAAAGTTAAGATTGCTTTATGGTACAGATGAAACACCTGCAGATACTGAAGCAGAATATTTACAGGCATGTTTCAAAAAACTTAAAGGTTTAGATATCGAAATGGTTGCAACTGTTAAGAAAGACCGTGTAGAACGTCAGAAATCAGGCAATTTTGATATCTCATGTGCAAGATGGGGACCAGACTTCCCAGATCCTATTACTTATTTGAACCTTGTTTCTACAGGTAACTCAAATAACTATGGTAAATATAACAATGCGAAGTATGACCAGTTAATTGCGGCATCTACTACTGAAAGAGATGCTAAGAAGAGATGGCAGATGCTTTATCAGGCAGAAGATATCTGTATGAGTGAATATGCTGTATTACCGGTATTCCAGAAGGGTGCTGCATCATTACAAAATAAGAAATATACAGGTATTGTATATGAGGCTGCATTAGGTTCAGCATTCACATTCAAGTTTATTCATAAGACTAAATAAGATACAAATCCCGGGTAAATCTCGGGATTTTAAATTTCTTTAAAAAAAGTTAAAATTTCCTCTTTACAAACAGCTAAGACTTGTATATAATCGTACTTGTCTCTTACGAGAGATATGGCGGTTGTGGTGAAGCGGTTAACACACCGGATTGTGGCTCCGGCATTTCGTGGGTTCGATCCCCATCAGCCGCCCCATTTAAAAATAACTCTGGTTTACCAGAGTTTTTATTTTATATAAATAAAGGAACTGTATTTTCATATAGTTCCTTTCCTTTCATATTGTTGATAAATTAATGTGAGCAGTCTTATCTTTTGATTTTAGTGAAAATGTTGTAACGGTATATTGTTTTGAATAAATGATTAACAAGAAGAAATCGAGGTTGTTCTATGAAAAAGAAGAGAATTCTATTAATAACACTTGTTTTTGCATTATTGATCTGTTTTTTCTTTTTCTTGCCTAAAGAAAAAGCTGTAAAGAAAGAAATAAAAACTATAAGTTATGAACATCCAGAATATAAAAAACGTTATAATTTATATAAAAATAAGCATCCTCATCTAACGAAAGAAGAAATCATTACACTTGTAAATATGAATCGTGATTATGATTTCTATGATCATATTATAAAACAAGAACACCCTAATGATTTAAATACAATTGTGAATAAATATTATCAGTTAGATGAAAACTATGCGCCCGATGATCTTGTAGAAATCAATAATAAAGCCAAAAAGTATGGTCTTCTCTATAGTAAACATACTGCTCGAAAAGTCTTATATGATGATTTTATTGCTTTACAAGAGACTTGTTATCAAAAGGGCTTTGAGTTATATGTAACTTCTGGCTATCGTTCTACACTTTGGCAAAAAGAAATCTATAATCATATGGTAGAAACCTATGATGTTGCAAAGGCCGATGAAACATGTTCACGTCCTGGTCATAGTGAGCATACAACAGGTCTGGGACTTGATGTTGCTTTAGATCAATACAAATATGAAGATGTTGTTAATCACCCTTGCTATAAATGGCTTTTAAGTCAATTAAGTCAATATGGGTTTATTCTACGTTACCCAAAGGATAAAGAAGATTTGACAGGGTATCATTATGAATCATGGCATATTCGTTATGTTGGTAAGGATTTAGCTAAAAAGGTAGAAGAGAGTCAATTAACATTTGATGAATATTATGCTAGATATTACTAAAAAGAAGATAAAAAACTATCTTTTCTAGACTGTAAGTAAACAAAATTGCATGTATAGTTAATGTCGTAAGTGTCCACACTTCAATTAAGAAAATTTGTGGTCTTTCGACTTTTTTATTTCTTATAAATGGGATGTAATAATAGAAATGACTCATCAATTTGATGAGAAAGACCTGTGAAAAGAACAACAGGACTTATAGATGGTTTTAAATATCTGAATTTGTCAATAATCTGAAAGAAATTGTATTTTCGGATTGTTTTTTCATATAATGATGAGGGAGGGATTTACATGGATATAGATTCTTTAAAAGCATCAAAGAAAACAGATCAGCTCTTTTTGGTTTGTGTCGATCATTATGATACAAGTCATGCGACATTCTATTATTATAAGAAAGAGGAAAAATGGGAGCTTGTCTTACAAACACCAGCACTTATTGGACAAAGAGGCATGGGTGAAGGAAAAGAAGGCGCAAGACAAACACCTATAGGTGAATATACTTTTGGTAAACTCATGGGTATTGCGCCAGATCCTGGTACAATAATGCCTTATCATCAGATTACTGAAGATGATTATTGGTGTGGTGAACAATATTATAATGAGTTTGTGGATGAAAAGACTATGGACCATTCTCATTGTACAAAAGAGAATGACGAACACTTGATAGATTATACTAAACCTTATGAATACACAGCCTTCTTTAATTATAATAAGGAATGTATTAAAGGAAAGGGCAGTGCTTATTTCTTTCATTGTTTTGGTACACATGACTATACAATGGGATGCGTTGCCTTACATCATGATATTGTGAAATATCTCTTTACTATTATTGATGAAAAGACGATTATGATCATCGATTCTTATGATAATTTGTATAAATATTAGTTAGTGTCACTATGATAATTTTGTGTTATACTTTCATTAAGTTCAGAGTATGAACAAGAAAGGTGTAAAAGAAAATGTTGAAATTCTTGAAAATGGAAGGTATCGGGAATGATTATGTTTACTTTGACGGAATCAATCAGAATGTTCCAACAGATGAAACATTTATCAAGAAGGTATCTAATCGTCATATAGGTATTGGCAGTGATGGTGTCATTATCATCTTACCAAGTGAAACATGTGATTTCAGAATGCGTATGTTCAACCTTGATGGAAGTGAAGGAAAGATGTGTGGAAATGGAATCCGCTGCTTTTCTAAATTTGTATACGATCAAGGCTTAACTGATAAGACAACATTGAAGATTGAAACACTTGCAGGAATAAGAACTTGTGAATTGAATGTAGAAGATGGAAAGGTAACAAGTGTCTGTGTAGATATGGGTGAACCAATTACTCTATGTTCTGATATTCCAGTGAATTATTCTAAGGTAGAGATGGTGAATGCGCCTATTGAAATAGATGGCAATACATATTATTGTACAGCTGTTTCTATGGGTAATCCGCATGTCATCCAGTATGTAGATACACTTGATTTTGATATCGAAGCAATTGGTCCTAAGTTTGAGCATGCTTCTTTATTCCCTGAATCAGTCAATACAGAATTTGTAAAGGTTGTTGATAGACAACATCTAAAGATGCGTGTATGGGAAAGAGGCAGTGGTGAAACAATGGCTTGTGGTACAGGCGCATGTGCTGTGATGTATGCAAGTTATCTCAACAACAAGTGTGATGAGAAAGTGGATGTAGAATTATTAGGAGGTCATTTACAGATTGAACTCCGTGATAAGAAGATATTTATGACAGGTCCTGCAAGGACTACTTTTGAAGGTACATTGAAGGAGGAAAATATAAGTAACTAAATATATTGACTGTTGTGATTAAATGTGTTCAAATCCCCTCAAAGGAGAACGTCAAAATGAACACATCAAATATTACAAATTATAAACCAAAGGATTTTGCTGAACTTTTAGGCGTATCTGTTAAGATATTATAACGTTGAGATATAGAAGGAACTCTAAAGGCAAGCCGAACCCAAACTAAAGGCATTATTATACTTATAATCATCATTTACTAAATCAAGTTACATTTTTAAGTTTGGTAATACAAAAGAATTATTGCAGACCAGTGTATCGAAGAATATGGAAACCGTGTAACGATTTATTAGATGAAGTAATGGAAAAAATTAAAAGCATAATTTGAATACCCACAAACCACAAGTTAGCGAAAATTAAATTTTATTAACGCCTATTAAACGGCGCTCATGAAGCTGAACTTGATGCATGGATTTTCCATTTGTACTATAATTAGATTAGGAATCAGATGGAGAACTCATGCAG
>NZ_DBPF01000097.1:5226-25755 GCF_002299355.1 Catenibacterium sp. UBA627 | reverse complement strand
TTATACTACACACGTGTTACATTTTAAATAGAAAAAAGTCAGACTTACGTGTAAGTCTGACTTAATAGTTCTGTTTGAGATACTTTCTTACTGATGAAATAAAGTGTAGTGACCCTGTTATAACAAGCTGATCATGTTTAAGTAAGGCTACTTTGATTGCCTCCGCAAAGTGAGGCACTACTGTTACGGTACTGAAACTGCGATAATCCTCAAAATCAGACGCACGCTCATCATTAAATGAAGTGAGATATATTGGATAACCTGCTTCATCAATAAGTTCAATCATTTCATCCACATCTTTATCCTTTAAACAAGAGAAAATAAAGACAGTATCTTCAGTACGCATATACTGCATTGTTGTTAAAAGAGCTTTAACACCATCTGTATTATGTGCACCATCAAGAATTACCTTATGTCCTGCTACATTCATCATTTCGAAACGACCATACCACACTGCTTCTTCAACAGCTTTTTCAGTTGTTTCTTCATCAAGATTAATCAACTTATTCGCAATTGTGAGTGCTAAACGTGCATTTGCAACCTGGTAGATTCCTTGTTTTTCTAAGGTAAAGACCATATCACGATAACGGAAATGGAACGGATAACGTGATACCTGATATTCCGGCACAACAACCATTGTCGCACCCATGGCATCACATTGCTCCTGTAATCTTGCAAGAACCATTCCTTCCACTTCACTTGTAATAAAATACTGTCCTTCTTTGATGATTCCCATCTTTTCATTAATGACATCATAAAGACTTGGGCCAATCTGATCTAAGTGATCGTTACCAATATTAGTAATTGCACTGATAATTGGCTGAATCACATTTGTCTTATCATTGGCGCCGCCAATACCGCACTCAATAATACGATAATCTAAATCATGTGAAGAGAAGTAATCAAGCATGATTAAAACATCAATTTCAAACATGGATAAGTTCTTTTCTTCAATCACTGTTTCATATTTATTAATAAGTGCAAGAAGATCTTCATCACTAATAGGCTGATCATCAATACGAATGCGATCATTATGCTTAATCATATAAGGAGAAGTAAATGTTCCTACATGATATCCATGTGCATTCAAAATGCTTCTTAGATAGTTGACTGTAGATCCTTTTCCATTCGTACCGGCAACATGAATCATATTCTTCTGTTTTGTATTAATGTCTAACTCTTCTAAAATTCTCCTAAAAGATTCAATTGTATTCTTATGTCTTTTAGATTCAATATATGCGATTGCTTTATCTATATTTCTAAACATCAGTCAATCCTCCAATCTATAGGTTCAATTCCTTGACTTACAAGAAATTCATTTGTACGAGAAAATGGCCTTGAGCCGAAGAACCCACGATGGGCACTTAAAGGAGATGGATGTGCGCTTGTAATAACGCAATGCTTTGTTGTATCAATCATACTTGCTTTATTGGCAGCCTGACGTCCCCATAAAATGAAAACAAGAGGCTTTTCACGTTTATTCATTTCTTCAATAATATGATCAGTGAAGATTTCCCATCCTTTACCTTTATGAGAATTCGCACATCCTTCCTGTACTGTTAATACAGTATTCAATAAAAGAACCCCCTGCTTTGCCCATGATGTTAAATCTCCATGATTGGGAATATCAATACCTACATCGCTGTGAGCTTCTTTATAAATATTTACAAGTGAAGGTGGTGTGCGTACACCTTTATTCACACTAAAAGCTAAACCATTGGCTTGATGAAGTTCATGGTAAGGGTCCTGTCCAATAATAACCACTTTAATATCTTCATAATCACAAAAATTAAATGCATGCAGTATATGGTTATGAGGTGGAAATATTGTTTTTGAAGCATATTCTTCTTCTACAAATTCATGTAACGCTTTGTAATAAGGCTGCTGTGCTTCATTTTCTATAATTGATTTAAATGTCTTCATGGAAAATAAACTTCTTAATCAATTCTGCAACTACACCTTCATTATTATCTGCATGCGTTGTGTAGTCACATGCCTTCTTTACATCTTCAACTGCATTACCTGCTGCAACAGATAGACCTGCTTTTTTAAGCATAGCCATATCATTATAGTTATCTCCTACTGCAATTGTTTCTTCAATCTTAATACCTAGCTTATCTGCAAGATCCTGTAATCCCTGTCCTTTATCTACGCCTTCTCGATTGAATTCCATATAACGGTTAGAAGAATAGCTTACTGCACATCCTTTGGTAATTTCTGTCATCTGAGGCTCTAAACTCATTAAATAAGGCACATCCACATTCTGATATAGAATCTTCGCAATAGTCGCATCCTTTAAGAAATCAACAGTGTTTTCTTCAGGATAAACAACTTCAAGTTTCTGATTCTTCAATCTTTCTGCTTCAGATTCACTTAAGTTATAAATATAAAGTGTATCATTTGTATAAACATGAATACAGACATCCTGTTTCAGACCAAATTCAAAGATTTCCTTCATCTTATCAAACCCTAAACCATTGAATTCAATAATACGATTTCCTTTATTTTCAGTTAATGCACCACCATTGAAGCTTAAGACATATTCTCCTTCCATATCTTTTAAGCCTAACTGTGTCAATTCTGGCTGAATCTGCATATAACCTCTTCCTGTTGCAGGTACAAACTTCACACCACGTTCCTTCACTGCTTTTTGAATCCAGTAAATGTTACTTTCTGGTACAACATGATCATCATTTAATAAAGTTTCATCTAAATCACTTGCAATTAACTTATATTCCATCTCTTATACCCCCTTTAATACAAATTTTTCAATTACTTCCTTCACTGCACCTTCATCAAAATTCTTTTCACAGACATAATCACTGATTTCTTTAATATCATCATGAGCACAGCTCACGCAGGCTCCTAGTCCTGCTTCCTTGATCATTGATACATCATTGTAATTATCACCAATCGCAATCGTATCCTTGATATCAATATTCAAATAATCTGCAAGCCACTTTAAACCCACACCCTTATTAATGCCAATCGCATTGCATTCTAGATAACGATCAGAAGAGAAAGTGAGTTCTACTTGATCTCCAATATCCTGATACATCTCATCACGTAACTCCTTAAGATAATTAATATCTCTCTTTACCAAAAGAATCTTTGCGATAGATTCATTTTTTAAGAATTCCGTCTCATGATCATATATCACCTTCATTGGTGTTTTCTGTTCAATCTTTCTATTTACTTCAAATTCATCTGGGTTATAAATATAACAACAATCTAAAGTAAATACAAGCATACAGAGATTTTTTCTACATCCATAGTCAAAGCATTTCTTTAATAATTCATAATCAAGACCCTGGAAATGAAGAATCTTAAAGTATTTATTCTCTACAACAAGCCCACCATTAAAGCAGATAGAATACTCACCTGGCATATCATATGTACCAATTTCTTTAAGAATATCCCCAATCATTCTATGAGATCGTCCAGTGGCTACTACAAAACGCAAACCATGCTTTTTAGCTTCACGTATTGCCTCCTGATTAAATACAGGAACATGCTGACCTATAAGAAGTGTTTCGTCTAAATCCGATAACATCATTTGATACATAATTATTTTCCTCCATATAAATAAAACATAAAGACTGGTACTCTATTTCTCCAGCAGGCTTCACTATGTACATCCTCTTCGAAGACACGATACATATAATGAATGCCTTTCTGTCTTATTAAATATTCTATTTCATTATTAGACCATAAATAGTCCTGACTCAATGACTCATCATCATAACCTTCTTTACCACCTACATCAAAATAAAAGCGTTCAAGACCACTTAAGTCACTTGTCTTCACTAACTCAACAAATTCCTTCTGATAAAGCCAATATGCTGTTGATATTGCAGCACCTTTATGAAATACATCGGGATGCTTCATACAGGCATAAGCAGTGATTACTCCACCAGAAGAACTTCCTACCATAGCAGTATTATCTTTAATAGTTCGAAAGCGTCGATCTATAGAGGGCTTCAAATCATGAATCAGCCACTGACAATAGTCTTCTCCTGTACCTTTAATTATCTCATGAGTATCATCACGCATTAATGTACCACTTTCAACATCCCATGGCCCATATTCACTTGCACGGCCATATTCACTAAAGACACAAGGAATAGCCACAACTATGACCTTCATCCCACTTCTTTTTAAATAATCCTCCATACCCCAGCTTACTTTAATATAAGCCTGATCATCAAAAAAGGCATTCTGACCATCATTCATATAAAGAACAGGATATCTCTCTTCACTTTGATAATAATCATCAGGAAGATATACAATTATATTTTTATCTCTACATTTATTATAAATCTTTTGAAACATATAATCTCCTTACAAAAACAAATAAGCCTCATGCTTATTTGTTTTCCGGTAGAATAATCACTTCTTCACCATTTTTAGAAAATATATAATGACTACGTGCATAACGTACTACATAATCACTATCATTCAAACTATCTACTTCTTTAGCAAGCTTTGCTTTTTCTTTCTTTAATTCCTTCTCTTGTACAACAAGTTTCTGATAAGTGGCCTTTTCAGCCTGAATATGCTGTACTTTTGCGATTAAAGTATAAATGAGAAATGCGGAAATCACAATAAAGACTAATCCATATATATTACCCATTTTTCTTTTCTTTTTAGCCATTCGAGTCAACTCCTTAACTAATCGCATTATACCATTATTCTGCGATTAAAAAAAGAACCTTACAAAAGGCTCTTAGTAAATAGTTTCTTCTTCTACTTTTTCTTCTTTAATAATTTCATAAAGAGAAGATGCTTCATCCTTTAATACATGATCTTTAAGCATCAATACTTTCACTGTTAAGATAGTACGTCCAAAGCTGACTTCTATTTCATCACCAATTTTCACTTTAGTAGCAGGTTTAGCTACTTTACCATTTACTTTAACACGTGATGCTTCACTTATTTCTTTAGATAATGTTCTTCTCTTAATAATACGTGATAACTTTAAAAATTTATCTAGTCTCATTATTTATCCTCTTCAAATAATCCATTCGCAAATATAAAATCAATATCTTCTTTCTTAAAGAAGTCATACTGTTCTTTTTCTTTAATTGTCCAGGCACCTATTTTAATATGTCTACTTTTTAAATCTACTATTTCTTCATGTGTTAAATAAGAATAACGACTATGAATACCATCTAAATGATAATCAATCACCTGCTGCTTACACTTCTTATAACCTCTTAGTACGATTAAGGCATAATAAGAATCAGGCATTAAAGCACGCATATTTAACAATCTTTCTAGACTTGTAGAAGAAAAATAAATACGATCTGTCATATGATGCTTCATAATCACATCTCTTAGTTTTTCTTCAAGACCACTTGATACAGTATCCTTGATTTCTATATTCAATAATTTATCGGTAGAATCAAGTAATGTCAAGAGAGAATCAAGCGTAGGAATCTGTTCTGTGATATCCATCTTATTATTATAATTATATTGACGTGCTTCATTAAATGTCATATTTCTTAAAACACCTTTACCATCACTGGTACGATTGATCTTATCATCATGTAATAACAGAAGTTCGCCATCTATTGTCATCTGTACATCTGTTTCTATACCTTCAAATGAAGAATTTACTGCTTTTTCAAAAGCCGACATTGTGTTTTCTGGAAATAAATCACTATACCCTCTATGTGCTAATCTTTTCATTATAATCACCCTTTCTAACAAAAAAAGCCAGCGTTCAGGTCACTGGCATGAGGCAGTTGAAGAGAATCGGCAGGTGCTAATGTTCTCTTCCTAATCCATTATAACATCTTTCTGTAATAAAGATAGTCATAAAAGGTTAAATATAGATTAAAAGTGTTTCCGTGGAAATCTTTTATTTTGGCCATTCTTTACTGCACAAACGATTTGAAGCAATCATTCCGATGACTAATACAAGGAATGAGAAATCAATTCCTTTAGGGAATAAAACATTTAAAATTAATGCAAAGAATATGCTGAGTAATGTAATATTTAATGATTTAGAAGAGATTTTTCTCTCTTTATATATCTTATATTGCATCTTGATCTGCAGGAACGCCAGAACAAGCGCAACAACCGCAACTAAGCTATCGATATAGAAATTGATTAAATACTTCTGATTGATGAACTCTTTGACAAACATAAGAGCAATATAGGAAGTCATGGTTCCTACCATCATAGAAACCATGAGCTTCTCTCTATCTTGTTGAAACTTCATTAGCGTTTAATTTCTAAGCTATGAGTAGATGTTTCCTGAATATGTGAATCAAATAATGCCTTCATTAATGTGATTGCATAGTAAGTATCCTTGATACCAGCAGTTTCATATGATGAATGCATTGCAAGCTGAGGTAAACCGATATCTACAGCATTCATAGAAGCCTGAGCCATAGCGATATTACCTAAAGTACTTCCTCCAGCCTTATCTGAACGGTTAGCGAAATACTGTAGAGGTACATCTGCCCCAGATGCAAGAGCCTTTACAACTGCCATTGATACACCATCACTTGTATATTTCTGACCAGCATGTGACTTAACTACAACACCTTCATTCATATAAGTGCAGTTAGTTGCATCAGTATGTTCTGGATGGTTTGGATGTACGGCATGTGCATTATCTGCAGAAAGCATGAAGCTTGATGCAAGTGCACGGTGGTAATCTTCTTCAGTCTTACCTAAAGCACTGTTGATACGAGTTAATGTATCTCTTAATAATGTAGAGTCAGCACCCTGCTTAGTTCCTGAACCTACTTCTTCGTTATCAAAGCAAGCCATGATATCGACAGATTCATCGTTATAACCAGCAAGTAATGCCTTTAATGAAGCGAAACCACACTGTAAATCATCTAAGTGACCTGCAGAAATGAATTCTTCATTAGCACCCCAGATAGATGGAGCCATACGGTTGTAAAGATATAAGTCATGTCCTAAGATGTCTTCTTTCTTTACACCTAATTCATCAGCAATAATCTGTTTGAAGTCTTTCTGACGATCATCACCAGCACTTAATAATGGAAGCATATCTACCTGTAAGTTATACTTGAATCCATCATTAGCAGCACGGTTCATATGAATAGCTACATTAGGAATCATTAATAAATCACGATCAATATTTAATAACTTAGTAACAATGCTGTTACCTTCAGATACTAATACACGACCAGCAATTGATAGAGGACGATCTAACCAAGTAGCACATAACATTCCTCCATATCCTTCAGTATTCAACTGAGTATACTTATTCTTCACTTCGATTTCAGCATTTTCTTTAACCTTGAAAGTTGGTGAATCTGTATGTGAAGTAACGATGTTGAAACTGTAATTATCTAATTTTGTACCTACTTTAAATGCTAAGATACTCGTATTATTTCTTGTTACATAGTACTTACCACCTGGTACGATATTCCAGTGTTCACTTTCTAATAATTCTTCGAATCCATCAGCATTTAAGATCTGACGATAGTTTTCTACTGCATGGAAAGCAGTAGGACTTTTTGATAAGAAATCTAATAATTCTTTTGAAGTTTCCTTAAACATTTTTATTATCTCCTTAATTGATATAAAAATATCCTTCTGGCCCTGCCAAAAGGATACTTTTATATCATTTATCTTTTTCCTTCACGGCGTTCTTTTTCTGCAAGTTTAGGCATGATCAATCCTAAAGCACAAAGAACTACAGGGGCAATTACGTTTAATGCGAATGTGAATGGATCTTTGTCATACATACCAAGTACACAGCAAGCACCAGTTACGATAAAGCACCAGATACCGAAGAACTTAGCAACAGCCTGATTCTTAACGAAACGATAATCTGCTGGGAACTTGTCCAAAGCCTGACGTAAAGCAATATAAGCGGCAAATACCCATAAGTAACGCATTGGCATACATACTGAGTTAAGTTTATTTAACTGTTTTAATACGGCAGCTGCACCAGGAACGAATGACTGGATTAAGATGATTGAACCAGAAAGTACAACAACTAACTTAATACCGTTAATATATGCACCATACTTGTTCTTCTTGAATAAAACAGATGGGATATATTCTCTAGTTTTTTCGTTATCCAATAACATTCTAAGTGGAGCATCAATACTTAATACTAAAGTAGAGAACTGACCAACCATGTTACATAATGCGTAGATAACTAGTAATGCATCACCCATATGATAGTATTCACCTAATTTCTGGAATGACCAATAAGCTCCGTTAGCAACATAGCTTTCGAATGCCTGTTCAGAAGCATTGATCATCTTAGGATCGAACATCATACCCATTGCGAATGTACCTAAGATAGCACATACACAGACCATGATAGCAAGTGCAATCATACCTTTAGGGAATCCCTTTTCAGGGTTTTCTACCTTGTTAACATATGGTGAAATCTTTTCACATCCACCAACTGCGAATACTAAGATAGATAATGATGTGAAGTACTGTACATTGAACTGTGGCACGATGTTTTTAAAACTAAAGTCCATATGTACATAACCACCATTAGGGTTGATAGCTGGTGCTGCGAACATCATTAAGATATAAAGGATTGACATAACAAACATTGAAGTTCCTGCTAATGTAGCAAGTTTCTTTAGTGGGTTTAATCCACGGCTTGCGATATAGCAGAAAAATAAGAATACAGCAAGTGTAGCTAACTGAACATAGATAGTTGGTAAGCTATCATAAACCGTATGATTTCTGAAGATTACCCAGCTAAGAGCCTTTAATCCACCAGTACCTTTACTTGCGATATAAGTGATGTGACAAGCCCAATAAGTGAACCCTGCATAATATGCAAGTTTAGGACCCATTGTTTCCATGATCCATGAGCTGACACCCCCACCGGCATTTTTAAATGCTGAACCAAGTTCACCAACCATAAGGGCATATGGTACGAAGTATAAAGCGAACATTAAAATCCAGCTGAATATAACCTGGATACCGTTGAAGTAAACGAAACCATTTAGTACGTTACCAAATCCCCAAACAGTAGAAAATGCCATAAAAGCCAGGGTATACCATTTCATTTTTGAGTTTTCCATACTTTCCTCCTTAAATATTTTGTGTAAAAATTAAAACAATCTTTTTATGCCTCAATAAGTATACCAAATTTTTTACATAAATACCATACTTTTATATGTACAAAACACAAATTTAGATAAAATTATAGCGATATTTATGGTGATGTAGTGAAATATTGTTTTAAGTAGCTGTTTCAATTAAGTGTGCAATAATAAATTATTCTTATTGTTCTAATTTATCAACATTTTCAAATAATAAAAAAAGCTATTCGTTGAGTTCTCAACAAATAGCTAAATTTATTAAGCGTTGATTGCACGTGTGATAGCTGGAACAACCTGCTTCTTACGAGAGATAACACCTGGTAAGTTTGCTTCATGTTCAACTAACTGTACATTGAAGGCATTTTCTACATATTCTGGATGAGTACCAGCAACAAATACTTCACTTGTTGCATTGATGACATCAGTTAATAATAGAACTGCTGCATCAAATCCATTTTCAACACATAGATTTTCCATATATTCAAGCATTTCACCCTTAAGTGGTGCAAAGCCATCGATATCCATAGTGTTAACCTGAGCGATACCTACTTTTGCATCACCAATGTTGAATACCTTGTAATCCTGGTTATAGATTTCTTCAATAGTCTTACCAACTAATGAAGTACCAGCCTTAAACATTGCAAGACCGAATTCCTCAGCATCTACACCAGCGATTGAAGCTAATTCTAAGGCGATTTCCTTGTCAGTCTTTGTACAAGTTGGAGATCTGAATAATAATGTATCAGAGATGATAGCCGCTAACATTAAACCAGCCACATTCTTAGGAATTTCAATACCCTGTTCTTTATACATCTTTGCAATGATTGTACAAGTACAGCCAAGTGGTTCTGCTCTAAACTGTAATGGACCAACAGTCTGGAAATCAGCCACTCTGTGGTGATCAACTACTTCTAGGATTTCAGCTTCTTCGATACCTTCTACAGCCTGTCCTCTTTCGTTATGGTCAACAAGGATCATCTTCTTATGATCACCAGTAATAACCTGGAAACGAGAGATAGTACCTACTACCTGATCATTTAAGTCAATAACAGGATATGAATGATATCTTGTTTCACTCATAACTTCTTTTAAGTAGTCAACAGTATCATCTGTAGAGAAGCATGTTAAATCACCCTTCTGCATAACATATTCAACAGGTACTGCCTGAATGATCTGCTGTGAAGTCTTGAATGTAGTGAAAGCAGTAGTCACTACGCTGACACCTGCGTTCTTACATTCTTCTAGAACTGATTCTTCTAAGTGTAATGAGTTAGTAAGGATGATTAAATCAACCTTCTTCTTCAACATTTCACGAATACCTTCAGTTCTGTCACCGCCAGTAATGATAACATCATGTTCATTGACATGATCAATAACTTCCTGAGAGTTCATACCAGTAATATGAAGACTACCCTTGATAGTACGTAATTCAGGGTTTAAATAAACAATCTTCGCGTCTAATGTATCTACAACGTTTTCGATTGGAGTATGTGCATTCTTTAAGATATCTTTATCCCAGTCTTCCATATAACCTTCAATAATGTTTGTAGAAGATAATAAACCAAGAAGATGAGAATGATCATCTAATACTGGAGCGCTCTTTAAGTTCATCTGGCACATTAATGACCAGGCAGTTCTTAAAGTGAGTTCTTTAGAGAAAAGAGTCACCTGATCATAATCAAGATCTTCTACTTTCTGTTTAACTGATTTTAATAACTGTGGTGTATGTGCATTAAATCTCTTTAATACATACTCAGTTTCACGGCTTACTTCACCAAGTCTTACTGGTACTGCCTGTCCGTACTTATGAGTTGCATTTAATAAATATGAATAACTGATGGCCGCACAAATTGAATCTGTATCCGGATTCTTATGACCACTTACGTAAACTAAATCCATGTTTTTCCTCCTATACTTTCTTTAAATAACGATAAATTGTTGGTTCAGAAACATCTAACTTATCTGCAACTAGGGCAATTGCACCTTTTACTTTAAATGTTCCTTTATCCTGTAAGTATTTAACAACTCTGATCTTTTCTTCTACTTTTAATCTTTCTGCATGAACATAAGATGGAACTCCCATATTCTGCATACATTCATTGATGTATTTTTCTACCATCTCATCAAGTGGAGAAGATAAGATTTCGATTGGGCTATCATATTTGAATTCTACATTTGTATTATCTTTAATGCCAAGAATTCTTCTCATCGCAGTTTCAATATATTCAAAATCTGTGACGTTAACGTTAATACAAAGCATACCAACAGGATAAACATTTCCTGGTTCCTTGATCCAGTATGTTGAAGATTTTAACAGTTTACCATCAGGTCCTGCTGTTTTGTAGTTCATGACATAGTCACTTTTTTCATACTGTTTTGTTTCTAAATAATGAACAGATAAATTTGAAAGCTTAGCACCAACTTCTCTGCCAGAAATCTCTCCGTTTGCGATAGCAACAACTTCCTGTTCAGGAGATGTGAGATCGTGTAAAGCTATTTCAACATTGTCCCCTAACGCAACACCTAAGAATGGGACAAGCGCTGCATAGGGTTCTAATAATTTATGCATTATACTTCCTCCTTTACAACAGAGTATTTTATCATAATAAAAAAAATCAGTAAATTATTATTATCATAAAATAGATTTTTTTTATTTAAACTAAAAAAGACACCAATTTGGTGTCTATATATTATTCGAATAGTATTTTTTAATAACATTAAGTGTGAGGGCATTGTTTTCTACTATTTCACCATAGAAATATCCACTTGGCTTGAGTGTTCTTTTATAAGTTTCATGATCAACTGAAGCCAAACCAAATGTAGGTGTATAAGTTCCCCATTCCCAGTTATCAAGCAAGGACCAATGAAGATAACCTAATACTTTCACACCGCTATCCATCGCCTGCTTGACAGCCTGTAGTACAGCCGCAATGTAAATGATACGATATTTATCATTCTTGCAAGCAATACCATTTTCAGTAATAAGTACAGGCTTATCTTTTAATCTATTTAAACAGTGATAAATGACCTCAGGACAAATATCATCACTAAAATATGGAACATCCAAACTGTGAATACTGCTTGCTTCATAGCGATCAAATCTAAACATTTCTTTTCTACTATTAATCAATTGTCTAGTATAGACATTCACCGCCCAGAAATCACATGTTCCCTTTAATTCTGGCATATAAATAGCATCATGGAAGGGAACAACAATCTCTCCTGTTCTTATTGCATGCAAGAAGAATTCGTTTTCCATATAATCAATATAATCTGCCATAATCTGATCCGGTTTATCTGTAACACCTCTCATTGGTTTCTTTTCTGCATAGTTCATTGGAGATGATACAGGCTTATTAGAATATTTCTTAATGACATGATATGCTTTGGCATGATACTGAAGCAAATTAATACTTTCTTCAATTGTATATTCGAAGACGATGTTCATCTCATTGAGGATCAACCAGCATTCTACATATTCATCATATTCTGCTACAACCTTTTCCACATATCTTAAGAAATAGTCAAGATTATCCATAGTTTTAAATGCACCTAACTGGTGAAACCAAACAGGATGTGAATTATGATGAAGTGTTAAACATACTTTAATGTTATTCTTCCTTAATTCTTTCAAGACATCTCTATAATGTTCAATCTCTTTTTCATTAAACTGCCCTTCTACTGGTTCAATACGTGACCATTCCAAAGACATACGATATGAGTTTAAATGCATCTTCTTTAGTAATGCGATATCTTCTTTATACATTTCATAGCTATTACATGCACGTCCTGCCATTTGATAAGGTACACCACCGTAAGCAAACTTAGGTGCAGTCTCCTTATCATCATAAAATGAATTGTTGTTACCTTCAATCTGTTGTCCCGCAGTAGAAGCACCCCATAGAAAATCTTCTGGGAATGTAATATCTGAATATTCTAGTATATTAATCATTTACATTTTCTTCCTTCATTTTATTTTCTTCTTCTAATGCCTGTTTATCTAACATCTTAAAGAATGGATACCAAACAACACATGACAAAACAACTGCAACAAGTTCATAGATACCTGCACTAATGCTTCCATTTACCATACCATGAATAAATGGTGGAAGAGATCCTGTTCCAAGAATACCAATATAAGGTGCAATGATATGAAGCTTCATGAGTAAGTAACCTACAGATGACACAACGATTGGACATACAATAAATGGAATGATTGTCATAACATTTAACATTAGTGGTAAGCCAAAGATAACTGGTTCATTGACACTGAAAATTCCACAAGGGAGAGTAATTTTACCAAATGCTTTATATCTTTCACTCTTAGCTGTAAAGAACATCATAATAACTAAACCAATTGTCGCACCACAACCACCAATACAAGCTAAATCCCATAAGCCAAAGTTAATAGTATGGACAATCCCATGTCCTGCAGCAAGTGAAGCTGTGTTTTCTGACATATAACCTAACCAAACTGGAATAAGAATTGGTAAAACTGTCTGTGATCCATGAATACCGAAGAACCATAATATTTGGGCAATTACTAATAATAAGATAAATGCAGGGAAACTTCCTACTAGAGACTGCAATGGTGTCTGAATGATTGTATAGATAAAATCATTAAATGTCTTAAAATGAGTGATAGAGAAACCATATTTTATAAGACCAAACACTAATACAATGACAACTGCTGGAATTAATGAAGTGAATGAGTTGCTGACCATTGGTGGAACACCTTCTGGCATCTTGATTGTAATATTCTTATTCATAAAGAACTTCATAATCTGAATGACAATCAATGAAACAACAATTGCTGAAATAACAGCTTTTGGTCCAAAATAAGCTGCATTAAACATATTAGTCGATACCATACCTTGTTGTTGTACAGTAATAGGTGCTAATAGAATGAATGTCACTAAAGATATTACTCCTGTATTAAATGCATTCTTTTCAATGCCATAAACCTTAGCCCCATTATATGCAATAGAGAATGCCATAAATAAGCCAATAAGCTCTGTAGTGACACTAGGTACAAAATTAATGATAGTCAATAAGTGTGTTGCCTTTAAGAAATTCTGATAAGGTGACCATGTGATAGAAGTTAAAACCGAAAAAATTGCTCCTACCATGATAACACCTAGAAGTGACATAGAACCTCCTGATACTGCCTGCAATGCTTTAATTCTAGATATTTTATTTGCAACTGGAATAAATTTTTCTTCCATGAATTGTATAAACTTGTTCATAATTATTCTCCTTTAAGCCCATTATTCTCAATAACATTCTTATACCAATAAAAACTGTTCTTCTTAATACGTGCACATGATTTTACATCTGTATTTGTACGATCTACATAAACAAGACCATAACGTTTATTAAAACCTTCATGTGAACTGACAACATCCAAGAATGACCAAGGACAATATCCAAAAAGCGGATACCCTTCTTCAATCAGCTTATAACACTGATTAATATGTTTTGTCAGATAATCAATACGATAAATATCATTAATTGAACCATCTTCTTCTATTTTATCTGTATAAGCCATACCATTTTCAGTAATAATCATTGGTAATTCATATCTGTCATAGAGATTTCTAATTCCAATATATAGACCATCTGGATCAACTCCAAAATGCATCCATTCTGTTGGTTTCAATTTTTCATTATTCACAACATAGAACTGATCACTGATATAGAACGGTGGCATTCTTGTACATTCATCATCTGGACGTTTTGCTCTGACTGTGCAGCTTGCATAATAGTTTACACCAATGAAATCTGGATGATTCTCTTTAAGATAATGGAAATCTTCTTCATTCATTTCTGGATAAACATCTCTATCCTTCAAATATTTTGTAAAGTGATGAGAGTAATGCCCCTTAATAGATAAATCAAGGAAACTCCACTGCACTTCATCCTCTGCATTCTTTGCAGCAAGCACATCTTCTGGTGCGGACGTTGCTGGATAAATCACCTGCATCGCAACTACATGTCCAATTTTTCCATCAGGAACCATTTCTTTAAAATAACTTGTTGCAATTTTTTCAGCTAAAGTCATATGATATGACATCTGATATAGATTCTTTTGTCTTAAATGTGGATCTTTTTCAAGATTCATATTCATATCATCTGGTGCCGTAGCACACATCTGTTCATTGATGGTTGCCCACATTTTAACCTTCGATCCAAATTCTTCAAAACAGATTTTGGCATATTTTACATATGCATCTACACATTTACGACTCTTCCATCCTCCATACTTTTCAATCAATGCATAAGGCATTTCAAAATGATAAAGTGTTGGAAACGGCTGAATTCCATTTTCAAGAAGTGCATCAATGAGTTTATGATAGAAATCCAATCCTTTCTGACTGACATTTTCACCATCTGGCATGATTCTTGACCAAAAGAATGAAAAGCGATAGACTTTCATCCCCAGTTCTTTCATCAATTGCACATCTTCTTTGACATGATGATAATGATCCGAGGCTGTTTTATAGTCTGCCAAACCATCTGGTATATGACGCATGTCGCTATTCGCTATACCTCTTTCTTCATTAAAACCGCCTTCTACTTGAAAGGCACTTGTTGAAGCGCCCCATAAGAAATCTTTAGGAAATTCTTTGTTTTTCATATTCTTTTTCCTCCCACAGATATCTTAATACAAAGTGAACTCATTTTTTTCGTCAAAAAAATGCTGAAGATGTCATATTCTCCAGCATAATTTCAGTTTATGAAATTTTTTATATATGTGAGTAGTTAATATAGTAGTAAATGATAATCAACTCAATGGTGTACATCAAAGTAATACGCCCTTCAGTATTACTATTTGTCTTATTACAAAGAATAACTTCATCACATGCACTAATAAGCTTACCAACTGTAATCATAGATATAGCCACAATCTTACATTCTTTTTCTGTCAATATATCAATAATCTCTGTATTACGATAAAAGAAACTTCCTTCTAAAGAGATGATGAAAACAAGAGAATGTGGTGCAAGTCTTTTCGCAAGTTCTAATTGTTTTTCATCAGAAACACCTAATTGAATTAAACGATTCAAACTTGCCATCTTATTTTGGAAATGAATACCTACATAATTGGCATATTCTAAACCAAATAAAGCAATTTCCTTCGCCTGATAGATCATTTCACAAACTCTATTCAATTGGCGATAATCTATATGGTCAAAAGTGAATTGTATGTTCTCAATGACATTTTCTGTATACCTTTGATAAATGGGCTTTAAGTCTTCAGCAGTTGCCATATTGATACGTTTAGAATAATCTACATCAATAGTCAAAGTATTATCTATATCATTCTTAAATTGTTTATAGCTATCATACCCAAGTGTTCTCACAAATCTTGTAATAGATGAAGACGACACATAACACAAATCAGCTAGATCAAAAATAGTCAATTTTGGAATCTTATTATAATTCTGTAATATTGTCTTAGCGATATCCGCATTCACTTCTTTACCATCGCCATAATTTACAATACTTAATAATCGAGACATGATTGAAATACCTTTTGGCATAATAAACACCTCCATTTCTCTATTTTACTAAATCAGATTATTACTTTACAAGTATGAAAAACACAGGAATCAAAAGATTCTGATTCCTGTGTTTAATAATAATGCATAAGTTGCAATAAAATTCAATATAAAACTAACGATTCCTGTAATCAAACATGCCTTTGCCTTTTTAGGAGTCATTCTTCTTTTCATAAAGAAGAAGATAACACCCATAAAAGGAAATAAGAATGAAATGATACATAATCCAACAGAGGCACGATCTTCTTCATAATAAGGACTTGTATAGCCATTACTAGAAGCATAGTCTTCCATAGTTGTGTAGTCTGTTCTATTTTCTAATCTTACAGGTTCTCCACAATTAGGACAGAACTTTGTACCTGCCTCTAATTCTTTACCACATCGTGTACAATACATTTATTCACCACTTAATTTTTCATCAATAGCTTTAGCTGCTTTTTTACCAGCACCCATAGCAAGAATTACAGTAGCAGCACCAGTAACAACGTCACCACCAGCCCATACGCCTTCTTTAGATGTATGGTTAGTTTCTTCTTCAACAATGATACCGCCCCACTTCTGGCAATCAAGACCAGGAGTAGTCTGTCTAATTAATGGGTTTGGAGACTGACCGATTGCGATAACAACTGTTCCACAATCAATAGTGAAGTTAGTACCTTCTTTTGCAATTGGTCTTCTTCTACCAGATGCATCTGGTTCTCCTAGTTCCATTTCTACACATTCAAGAGCCTTAACTGCACCATTATCACCATGAACAGCAACTGGATTAGTTAATAACTTGAAGATAATACCTTCTTCCTTAGCATGATGTACTTCTTCAGCACGTGCAGGAATTTCAGCATCACTACGACGATATACGATATATACGTTCTTAGCACCAAGTCTCTTAGCAGTTCTTGCAGCATCCATAGCTACGTTACCAGCACCTACAACACATACTGTATCAGCTACTTTTACTGGAGTAGGATGGTTAGGGAATTCATAACCCTTCATCAAGTTAACACGAGTTAAGAATTCGTTTGCAGCATAAACGCCATCAAGGTTTTCACCTGGGATACCCTGGAAACGAGGTAAACCAGCACCAGCACCTACGAATACAGCATCATAGCCACTTTCCTGTAACTCATCAATTGTGATAGAACGACCTACTACAACGTTTGTTTCAAACTTAACACCTAAGTCTGCAACACCATCAATTTCAGCCTGTACTAAATCTTTTGGTAAACGGAATTCTGGGATACCATAAGATAATACACCACCCGTTTTATGTAATGCTTCAAATACAGTCACATCATAACCACGTTTAGCAAGTTCACCTGCACAAGAAATACCTGAAGGTCCTGAACCTACAATAGCCACTTTCTTGCCATTCTTTTCGATCTTAGTTTCAGCTGGCTTGCCATGATCTCTATGGTAATCAGCAACGAATCTTTCAAGTCTACCAATCGCAACTGATTCACCCTTAAAGCCTCTTACACACTTACCTTCACACTGGTTTTCCTGTGGACATACACGACCACAGATAGCAGGTAAAGCATTTTCTGTAGTGATGATTTCATAAGCTTTTTCAAAATCACCATTCACTACTTCCTGAATAAACTGAGGGATAGGTACATTTACTGGACATCCCTCTACACAGCGAGGCTTTTTACAGTTTAAGCAACGAGTTGCTTCTTCCTGAGCCATTTCTTTTGTATATCCTAAAGCAACTTCTTTAAAGTTAGTTGAACGAATTTCAGGTTCCTGAGAAGGCATTTCTACCTTTTTATTTGACATATTAGGCATATTATTTAACCCCCTTCATTAAGTTACACATACGGTCTGCATTGCTGTCAACAAGATGTTCTTCTTCCTTGAACATTCTCTGTCTTGCCATTAATTCATCAAAATCAACATTTAAACCATCAAAGTCCGGTCCATCAACACAGGCAAACTTGATTTTACCATCAACAGTTACACGGCAGCATCCGCACATACCAGTACCATCAATCATGATTGGGTTAAGTGAAACCATTGTCTTAATATCTCTAGGTTTAGTTACTCCAACAACTGCCTTCATCATTACAACTGGTCCAATTGCAATAACTTCATCATACTTTTCACCCTTATCAAGTAAATCAGTTAAAACATCAGTAACAAAACCTTTTGTACCTGCAGAACCATCATTAGTAGCGATATATACATTATCACAGAATTCTTTAAAACGATCTGCCCATAATACATACTGTTCTTCACGTCCACCGATGATTACATCAACCTTAGTACCAAGTTCTGCTAGTTTTCTTAACTGTGGGAATAATGGTGCACTACCCACACCACCAGCTACACCGATAACATGATCCTTCTTTTCAAGATGTGTAGGGACACCAAGAGGACCTACGAAGTCAGTGATATAGTCTCCTTCTTCTAACTTAGCAAGCTGTTTAGTAGAGTAACCTACAATCTGATAAATTATTGTGATTGTTTCCTTTTCTCTATCATAATCAGCAATTGTAAGAGGGATTCTTTCTCCGTCTTCTCCTACACGTAAAATAATAAACTGCCCTGGTTCACATTTTCTTGCAACCATTGGCGCATGTACTTCCATTAACTGTACAACGTCATTAAGTACTTCTTTTTTTACAATCTTATACATATTCTCAATCCTTTCTGAATCTTATTTAATCTTATCACATATTAGGTTACTATTCAATGTCGCTTGATAGTAAATTAATGCGCTAACATGTGGCATTTTCAATAATTGAGAGATTGTTGACAGATGTAATTATTTGTGGTTTAGTTTATGAAGCAAGGAGAATAATTATGAGTCGAAGAGTTGTATTTTTTGATATCGATGGTACTTTATCTACAGAAACAGACTTCACTGTTCCTGAAAGTACAAAAAAAGCAATTAAACTAGCTCAGGATAATGGACATATCCTGATGGTGAATACAGGACGTACTATTTGTATTATAGAAGATGTAATTAAAGAATTAGGATTAGATGGTTATATCTGTGGTTGTGGAACTAATATCTACTATCATGGTAAAGAAATCTATCATGCTAAACTTCCTTCAGAATTAAAGAAAGGAATTGTGAATAAAGCGGTAGAATTAGATATTGATGCCGTGTTAGAAGGTCCTGAATCTATTTATTTCCCTGAAACAATTAAGACAAAAACAGTTCAGGAAATCAAAGAACATTATAGTGATATTAAAGTAAATGTTCCTGTATATCATAAAGATGATGAACCTAATTTTGATAAGTTCACTGCATGGTATACACCAGAAGATGATATTGAAGCATTTAAGGATGCATTTAAAGATGATTTAGAATACATCCAGCGTGCTGAAGACTTCATTGAAGTAGTTCCTAAAGCATGTTCTAAAGCAACAGGTATTCAAACATTTATTGATCTCATTGGTGCTTCTATTGATGATTGTATTTCTATTGGTGATTCTACAAATGATCTACCAATGTTGACTTATACTAAGGAATCAGTAGCTATGGGTAATTCTAATCCTGTTCTATTTGATTATGTAACGTATATTACAACTGATATTGAAGATGATGGCATCTACAATGCCTTAAAGCACTTTAACGTCATCTAATCAAAAAGCAGCCGTTCTAGGCTGCTTTTTGAAATGATACGATTCTTTCTCCATGGAATGAGACTTGTCCCTTTTGTCCTTCTAGATATTCATGAGGTTTTGTTACTTTGAGTGTGATTTCTTTTCCTAGTTCAGATTCAAATATGATCTTATCTTCAAGGACTTCTTTTACGATCACATCTTCAGTGATGTAGTATTTTGTAAGGAACAAATATAAGAACAACAATAGTAGAAAAATAAAAAGCACAAGATTCACCTCTTTCTTATACAATTATTGTAACAGAAAAGATGTGTAATACTTGTGATTTTTT
>NZ_DBPF01000097.1:2588-5210 GCF_002299355.1 Catenibacterium sp. UBA627 | reverse complement strand
TTTTTTAATGAATGGTATTTTCAATACAATATATAGAATCAGTACGCCGCTCATATTCAGAATGATATCATCTATATCTGCTGATCCAACCTTCCAAATATATTGAATGACTTCTACTCCTATAATCATAAATAAGAAAAAGAGAAAATAAGGTAGAAATGAACGCATTGGTTTGAAAAGAACATATATAAAATAACCAAAAGGCATAAACAACATGACATTCCCAATCATATTCAGAATGATATTCTTAATAGGTAATGTATGTCTTTCATAAGCCGTGTAATAAAGAAATATTGTCTTTAATGGACTGATATTCACACTACTTATAACTTTAACATGTCTTAATGCTGGGTTAAGGAACAATTGATAAGTAAGATTTATAATGTAGATGATGAATGCGATACTATGCAGTATGTAAAACATTCGTCTTTTATTTTTTACTACATTTCTTTCACCATAAGCGTAGCCCACCAAACCAATCATCTGAATAATAACAAGCACAAATGTCTGTGTAATAGAAAACTTGATTGTATAAGAAATGATATCTATTAATTGAATAATAAAAGCGACAGCTGCAGTAAGTAAGAATAAAAAACGTTTATGTTTCATGACAGTGTCCTCCAAAAGCACATTTTAATGAGTTCACTTATATGAGTCAATAAACGATTCAATTTAACATAATTTAACACAAAAAAGAGGAGAGCCGTAAGGCTTTCCTCTAAATGGTTTTAAGAATTATTTCTTAGCGAATGGAGATTCGTAATCGTAGATTGTTTCTAGGATAGCTTCCATATCTTTAACCATAGGCATTCTTGGGTTAGCAGGAGTACACTGGTCTTCGTATGCGTTCATAGCGATTCTATGTACTGATTCTTCCCAATCAGCTTTGCTGATGTTCTGTGACTTAACGTTTACAGCACCACCAACTTTTACCCATAACTTTTCAACAGCCTGTGCGAACATTTCAACACCTTCTGCATCAGTCTTTGGATGTAAGCCGATTAATTCTGCTAATTCTCTATATTTCTTATCTGCCTTATAGTCTTCGATCTTTGGCCAGATGTTTAGCTTAGTTGGAACTGTACCATTGTATCTGATTACATGTGGTAATAACATACCGTTAGTACGTCCATGAGGAATATGCCATTCTCCACCGATCTTATGAGCTAATGAGTGGTTCATTCCTAAGAATGCGTTAGCGAATGCCATACCTGCGATTGTTGCAGCGTTATGCATCTTGATTCTAGCATCAGGATCACCTTCAAGTACTGACTTTTCAAGGTTTTCGAATACTAACTTAACAGCCTGTTTAGCCCAACCATCAGTGAAGTCAGAAGCTAAGATTGAAACATATGCTTCAATAGCATGAGTTAATACGTCGATACCAGTATCAGCAGCGATTCTTGGTGGCATAGACATAGCGAATTCAGGGTCAACAATTGCGATTGTTGGAGTTAAAGCGTAGTCAGTTAATGGATATTTCTTGTTTTCCTTAGTATCAGTGATAACTGCGAATGGAGTTACTTCTGAACCTGTACCTGAAGTAGTTGGGATACATACTAACTTAGCTTTCTTACCAAGTTCTGGGAACTTGAATGCTCTCTTTCTGATATCCATGAATTTCTGCTTGATGTCGTCGAAGTTAACTTCTGGATGTTCATACATTAACCACATAACTTTAGCAGCATCCATTGAAGATCCACCACCGATAGCGATGATTGTATCAGGCTGGAAGCTCTTCATGATTTCAAGACCCTTAAGAGTCATATCTAAAGATGGATCAGGTTCAACGTCGATGAATAAGTCAACGTCTACTTTGTTACGTCTTCTCTTGATAACGTCTTCGATCTTTCCTACATAACCAAGGTCATACATACCTCTGTCTGTAACGATCATTGCTTTCTTCATTTCCTTCATATCTCTAAGATATCTGATTGAATTTCTTTCGAAATAAATCTTTGGAGGAAGTTTAACCCATTGCATATTGTTGTTACGTCTCCCTATTCTCTTAATATTTAGTAAGTTAATAGCACTTACGTTGTTTGATACTGAGTTATGGCCATAAGAACCACAACCAAGTGTTAATGAAGGTAAGAATGCATTGTATACTGAACCGATACCACCGAATGTAGATGGAGCGTTTTCAATAATACGGATAGCTTTGATTCTCTTACCGAATGCTTTAGAAATTTCATGATTAGTAGTATGGATTGCAGCTGAATGTCCTAAACCGTTGAATTCAACAGTCTGAGCAGCCTTTTCAATACCATCTTCAGTAGAGTTTGCTTTGATCATACCTAATACTGGAGAAAGCTTTTCTCTAGTCATTGGTTCGTTAGGACCGATTTCCTTGACTTCACAAACTAAGATCTGAACATCATCAGCTACTTTGAAGCCAGCCTGTTCAGCGATCCAAGTAGCGTTCTTACCTGGAACGATGCTGTTTAATCTAGCTTCATTTACGTTTTCACTGTATGCTGTTGCACCGAACATGAACTGTTCAAGTTTCTTCTTTTCTTCAGCATTACAGAAATGTACATGATAACGACCAAGTTCTTTCTTGAATTCATCATAGATTTCGTGATCTACAACAACAACCTGTTCAGATGCACAAATCATACC
>NZ_DBPF01000097.1:0-2526 GCF_002299355.1 Catenibacterium sp. UBA627 | reverse complement strand
AGACTTTTCTACATATGCTGGAACGTTACCAGCACCTACACCTAAAGCAGGTTTACCACAAGAGTAAGCAGCCTTAACCATTGCGTTACCACCAGTAGCTAAGATAGTAGCAACACCTGGATGATTCATTAATGCACTAGTTGCATACATAGTTTTCATTGGTAACCACTGGATTACGTTCTTAGGAGCACCAGCTTTTACAGCAGCATCTAACATTACCTTAGCAGCCATAACTGAACAGTCATGAGCACCTGGGTGGAATGAGAAGATGATTGGGTTTCTAGTCTTCATAGCGATTAAAGACTTAAAGATAACTGTAGAAGTTGGGTTTGTTACTGGAACGATACCACAAACAACACCAACTGGTTCAGCGATTTCAGTGATACCAGTAAGTGGATCTTCATTAATAATACCTACAGTCTTTGTATGACGCATGTTGTTAGTAACATATTCACAAGCGAATAAGTTCTTAACAGCTTTGTCTTCAAATACACCACGGCCAGTTTCTTTTACTGCAGCTTCTGCAAGAACACCGTGCTTATCAAGACCAGCAACTGACATCTTTGCTACGATGTAGTCAACAGTTTCCTGGTCAAAACCTTCGAATTCATCTAATGCTGTTAATGCGTTATTAACTAACTCATCAATGCAAGCATCAGTCTTTTCTTCTGTCCATTCTTCAACTTTCTTTTCGACTTTCTTATCAGCCATTTTTATATCCTCCATTGACCAAAATATTTCTTCTTCATATTTTGTAAGTTCACTATACATGAGTTCTTGTGAAAAAACAAGCATACTTTTGTGAAAAATTACACAATTTATAAAATGCATTTACTGTAAACGTTTGCAGTTTAGGGATATCCGATTGTGCTATTTTATACTTAGTTTTTATCAAAAATTTAAATTATAATTATTTTTTATAGTGATAGAATGCTCTCAATTTTGTAAGCGTTTTCTCTTAACATCTTTCGCTGAACGTATCTACAGTCTTTAATATCTCTCTTGCAATATTCATCTTATCCTTAAATAAGGCACTCATACTACCAATTGACTTGAAAGGATCCTGTAACAAGACCTTCTTGTCTTCAATGAAACCATTCTTCACAATATAATCTACTAATAATTCTACAAAGTGAATCTGTCTAGAATTCAAGCTCTGATCATCTAAGAAACGTGAGAACTCAGCCATAGCTGCTTGTCTGTCTAATCCTACTATCTTTCTAATTAATCTTGTGATAGGTGTATCACCAAAATGTAATCGATAATCGTCTTTACTTCCCAGGTCTATCCATAATAAGTTTTCTAGATGTTTCATTTCATCCGGTGTAATTACTTGATTATGTCTAAGCTTATAGATAGCTTCATCATCTTCATGTGCTTTTAAATAATGCTGTACTTTCTCTTTATAGTTCTCTAAGCCTTCATCATTATAGAAAGCATCATTCATCTTTGTTTCAATGATTTCATCTTCAAAATGTGTATCTACTGGATCTACTATTGGACCAGGGTCTAAATACTTAACCAACCCTCTAATCTTCTCACGTAGTACTTCTAGATCAAAATAATTAGCTGTCTTCCAGTAATCAGGATCTTTGGCACATTTCAGATATTCCGCATTATCTGCAATATCAGGTGTTGTTTGTTTTTTATACAATTCATCAGCCATCATAATAACCTTATTAATTACCTGACTTGCATCATAATGATTGAGATAAGCCATTTCAATCATATACATCTGTCTATCAAAGAACTTTGCACGTTTATCTTCATCATGAATCACAACAAGAGAAGACAATTCATATTTAATATAATGTGTATCCATTTCATTCAGGTTAATCCAGTTATCTGGATTCTTATATTGATGCACATATTTCAAATGCATCTTTACATTAAAGCTGTCTTCATTAAGCGATTGAATATAACCTGACATTTCTTTGATCTGTTTATTGATTTCATCTACATAATCCTGATCGGATGCATTTTGTTCGAGTAGATAAAGAATATCAACACGTAACTTATAGATACGTTGAGAGAGTGATTCTATAATACCTGATTTTTCAGGACGCTGGTCTACTCTGAAGTAATCCATATTTCCTAGGTAATCAAATATCAAGAATCCTTTCTTATCATCTCCTGGACCAAACAAGTCTGTTCTTAGTCTTGTTCCTCTTCCAATCATCTGCCAGAATTTTGCTTTACTTCTTACTTTCTTAAAGAATACAAGATTAACGATATCTGGTACATCTATACCTGTATCTAGCATATCTACACTAATAGCTATTTGAGGGTAACTGTCTGTTTTACTGAATCGATCTATCGCATTTTGTACAAATTTTGTATTAAATGTAATCACTTCAGCAATCTTCCCCTTGTATTCAGGATAGAGTATATCGAATCTCTCTTTAATCTTATTGGCATGATTTTGATTGGCAGCGAAGATAATGCTTTTTCCTATCTTATCTCCTCCTTCAATTTTATTACCATGTTCCATCAAATCTTAGATCACAGTATCAATAGTATTAATAT
>NZ_DBPF01000089.1:4307-8096 GCF_002299355.1 Catenibacterium sp. UBA627 | reverse complement strand
GCGTGAGCTTCCTTTTTTCATACTGTACGCATGTAGTTATAGACCTGTTTCTTGAAACTCTCCCAGTTCATTGATCCAGACTGCCCTTCTATCATTGGTCTAGGACACTCTTTACCCGACCAATCATGATGCATACGGAGTTGATCTACACTGAGGTTATATTGTTTTAATAATGCCGCTGCAAGTTTAGCTGCATTCTTTTCTGCACTATAGAGATTACCATCATCGTTTACACATATTTCTATCGCAATAGATGCACTATTGCCTGGCATGACACCATCTCCTGCATGTCCTGCCTGTTGATTGAGAGGTAATGATTGGTAGATACTATGGTCATCCACTGTATAATGCCAGGAAGCAGAACGTACATTACCTGTATATTGAAGCTTTGCATGACTCAAAGCATCGGCTCCTTTATTTGTATTATCTGTTGTATGAATTGTGATATACAGTGGTCTCATTGCATAATGCGTGCGATGACTACTTGTTTCAGGAATCATATAATCCCTATAGAGTGGTATCCCAGTTGTATTCTCTATAGAATTATTAACATCTATACTCACATATTGAGAAGAGACCCACCCTTTTCCTTTTATATACATATAGCGTCCTGCTTCTTTTGTAACATGATAACTTCCTGCAGGAATAACCTGTCTTGTAGCATAGTATGAAAATGGTGCACTATAGAGCGTCTTGGAAGAACTGAATGTAATTGTATTAGAGATTGTAAGAGGCTGTGCACCTACATAGTTTTTATGACTATACTTTTTACCATCCATACCAGTATACGTGAGTCCATCAAAACTGATACATTCTATAGGTCTAGATAGGAGGTGATTACTTATTAAAATATGATCACTCTCTATAATCACCTGTGAGGGTGTATAGCTAGGAAAACTGATAATAAGCAACATAACAACTAATATATTCTTCAACATTCTCTTTTGTTTTGTTGTCATTCTCTTATGTTTCATTGGTCATTCCTTCTTTCATGGCATTGTCATTATAATCTTAAATTAAGTGTATGAATATTATTTGAACTGAAACAACATATTTACATACTGTAATTTTCAAACAGCAAAAAATGAAAACGCTTATTTTTTCACAAGTCATGACAAAGCCTAAAACTCGTTATTTTAAGCCCTTTTTATACTACTTTTTGCATGCTGTTTTCTTGAGTTTCATTGACTTTAAAAGGATGGTGTCATATAATTTTGACAGGTGATAACCCTCACCTTGAATCAACAGTCATTTAGTAATGAAAGGAGTAAAAAAATGATTTATTCAAAAGAAGTTGAAGAAATGTATTGCGTTAAACAGGGCGGCAATCATGGTTGTGCCCCAATTCCTGAAGAAGGCAAATGGGTTTATTCTAAAGAAATCAAGGATATTTCTGCTTACACTCATGGTATCGGATGGTGTGCTCCACAGCAGGGTGCTTGTAAACTTTCTTTAAATGTTAAGGAAGGTATCATTGAAGAAGCACTTATCGAAACTATCGGATGTTCAGGTATGACTCATTCTGCAGCTATGGCAGCTGAAGCTTTAGTTGGTAGAACTTTACTTGAAGCATTAAACACTGACTTAGTTTGTGATGCTATCAACACTGCAATGAGAGAATTATTCTTACAGATCGTTTATGGACGTTCTCAGTCTGCTTTCTCAGAAGGTGGTTTAGTAGTAGGTGCTGGTCTTGAAGACTTAGGTAAAGGTTTAAGATCAATGGTAGGTACATCTTATGCTACTAAGAAGAAAGGTCCTCGTTACCTCGAATTGACTGAAGGTTACATTACTAGAGTTGCTTTAGATAATGATGACCAGATCATCGGTTACGAATTCGTAAATCTTGGAAGAATGATGGACATGATTAAAGCTGGAGAAGATGCTAATGAAGCTGTTAAGAAAGCAACAGGTTCTTATGGACGTTTTGCTGATGCTGCTAAGTACATCGATCCAAGAAAGGAATAATTAGGAGGTAGAACAATGGCTATTACATTTGAAGGTTATGAAAGAAGAATCAACCAGATCAATAAAACTTTAAACGAATATGGTATCAAAGATATCGAAGAAGCTAAGAAGATCTGTGATGATAAAGGTATTGATGTTTATAACATCGTTAAATCTACTCAGCCTATCTGCTTCGAAAATGCTTGCTGGGCTTACACTGTAGGTGCTGCAATCGCAATCAAGAAAGGTGACGTTAAGGCTGCTGATGCTGCTAAGACAATCGGTATTGGTTTACAGTCATTCTGTATCCCTGGATCAGTTGCTGATGATCGTAAAGTAGGTTTAGGTCATGGTAACTTAGGTTCAAGACTTCTTGATGAAGAAACTCAGTGTTTCGCTTTCTTAGCTGGTCATGAATCATTCGCAGCTGCTGAAGGTGCAATCAAGATCGCATTAAACGCTAACAAAGTTCGTAAGCATCCTTTAAGAGTTATCTTAAATGGTTTAGGTAAAGATGCTGCTAAGATCATCTCAAGAATCAATGGTTTCACATATGTTGAAACTCAGTTCGATTATTTCACAGGTGAGGTTAAAGAATTATCTAGAACTGCTTATTCAAATGGTGACAGAGCTAAGGTTAACTGCTATGGTGCAGATGACGTACGTGAAGGTGTAGCTATCATGCATAAGGAAGGTGTAGATGTATCAATCACTGGTAACTCTACTAACCCAACTCGTTTCCAGCATCCAGTTGCAGGTACATATAAGAAAGAATGTATCGAACAGGGTAAGAAATACTTCTCAGTTGCTTCAGGAGGAGGAACTGGTCGTACATTACATCCAGATAACATGGCTGCAGGACCAGCTTCATATGGTATGACTGATACTATGGGTCGTATGCATAGTGATGCTCAGTTCGCAGGTTCTTCATCAGTACCAGCTCACGTTGAAATGATGGGCTTAATCGGTATGGGTAACAACCCAATGGTAGGTGCTACTGTTGCAGTTGCAGTTGCTATTGAAGAAGCTAGCAAATAATTAATTCAACACTTAAAGTCCTGATTTATTCAGGGCTTTTTCGTATTATAGAACTAGAAGTTAATCAAGTAATAATTCTAGTTTTTTATTTTATCTAGAAGTGATATCATATCACTGAAGAGAAGTTAATCAATATAACTTGAGACATCCATAAGGTAAGCTCGTAAACAACGATTGATAGCTATGACTATTAATGTATCGTTCTTCTCTTCACTAAATAAACATACTGACTAGAGGTTGCTTATATTTAACTTCTAGTCTTTTATTTTGTAGGCATACATTATAATAGACTTAAGAAAGCAGAGAGATCGGGCTTTGGAAACACAGTTGTGATTTCGTCAAGAAAAGTTCTCTGCTTCCTTTTATGATATGAGTCAGTTTATATCCAAATAGGCCTTGTTTTATTCCGTACCTTTTAATCCTTTTGTTACAGAGTGCCATCCATTCCCGACCGCACATTTCACAATAATAAGATTTCAATATATTATAAAGCCGTCAGGAGGTAATGCTAATGAAAAAAATAAAATTGTATTTATTTTTAAAAGGCAGTATAATATAAAAAAGAAATAAAATTTCAGGAGGTTATAAAATGGACAGATTAAAAGGTAAGGTCGCTATCGTAACTGGTTCTACAAGCGGTATCGGTACAGGTATTGCAAAGCTTTTTGCAGCTGAGGGCGCAAAGGTTGTTATTTGCGGCCGCCGTGAGGCAAAGGGTCAGGTAGTTGTTGACGCTATCAAGGCTGAAGGCGGTGAAGCAAGCTACCACTTTATGGACATTATGCAGGTCGAGAGTATTGAGGC
>NZ_DBPF01000089.1:3373-4199 GCF_002299355.1 Catenibacterium sp. UBA627 | reverse complement strand
GAGATGTGGGACGCTGTCTTTTCATCAGATATCCGCGGCACATTCTATGCTACTAAATGTGTTATTCCTTATATGCAGCAGAACAACGGCGGTTCAATCATCAACATAGGTTCGATGGCTTCTTGTGGCGGTGACCTTGGCTCTACCGCTTATGCCTGTGCAAAAGCCGGCGTTGATATGCTTACCAAGTCAACAGCTATGCAGTACGGCAAGAGCAATATCCGTTGCAACTGCGTACGCCCTGGTCTTATTGTTACACCGGATAACGAGGCTCACGTACCCCAGGTTCTGAAGGATATATTCCTTAATAACATCATGGTTAACCGTTATGGTTGCCCTGCTGATATTGCCAATATGTGCGTATACCTTGCTTCTGATGAGAGCGAGTTCTTTACAGGTCAGGTTCTTACAGTTGACGGCGGTCTTAACAGCCACGTTTCAACAGTTGGCGAATTCAAGAATATGGCTTCACGCACCTGGTAATCTTATTTGCGACGAGACTTTCTATTGAAAGTATATTTGCATGACGCACTTTCCTGACTATAGGCAGGAAAGCATTCCCTATAAGCCGAAAGTTAACGGCGGCGTTGCTCAAAGCATTCGCAAGCAATCTATAATGAGAAGGCAATCCGAAAGGGTTGCCTTTTTCAATATAAAAGAAGAAAATTTAACAATTAGTGTAGAATGTTCGGCATTCCGAAGGCAGACTTGAAACCGAATAACACAACCCGTTTGTGGTTCCCTCTGCTAAAAGAGAGCAAAAAAGAACACTTGAAATCCAATGAAATTAGCTGAATTCTGCCAGTAATTAACGAACAGCATAAGT
>NZ_DBPF01000089.1:247-3215 GCF_002299355.1 Catenibacterium sp. UBA627 | reverse complement strand
TTTTTTTGTTTATAGGAAAAGCACCTGATTATTGTACCAAGTGCTTTTATTTACGGAATAAATCATTATGGGTTCCAGTTCAGGATAATGTCAAGACGAGCAAATCATTCTCAATACGATAAACCAATAGCCAATCTGGCAGAATACTGCACTTACGATGCCCAGTCCAGTTTCCAACTAAAGCGTGATTTTTATTTTTCTCTGGAAGTTGTTCATCATTCGCAAGTTTGCGAATGATATCGTTAAGAAGTTCGATATCAAGATGGCGTTTCATTGTAGTACTTTTTTGCATTGTATACTATATGCCCTGAATCTTATTACAAATAAACATAGAAAATACGCAAATCCCCGTTTAAACACATGAGATGTTTAGAAATGATACTTGTGACTGATTCATTTTTTCTATTGTTTGAGAGAATAATGGTAATATATATTACAAGAGAGGTGACTGAAGAAATGAACTTTATAGATCATGCAATATCAGAAATCATAAATGGTGAAGACTTGTATAAATCCTTTTTTTACAATAAATCTCTTTTGTATAAACAACTTTTACAGATTATGGTACAATAAATAAAGAAATATTTTGAATATATTACTAACTTTAAGTGAACTTAAAGTTTAATTGTAATAGAAGGGGATGTTGCAAGAGAAAATGAGAAAGTTAAGGTTTTATGGTTTGATTTAATCTAAGAGATCGGAGAAGAAAATATGAGAAAGAAAACTACAAAGAAAACAACTACAAAAGCAGCTGCTGTTAAGAAAGAGACAGTAACAACAGCTTCTAAGGATACAACAAAAGCAGCTGCTCCTGTAAAGGAAACAGTTAAGAAAGCTACAGCCACTAAGACTGCAACTAAAAAAGAAACTCCTGTAAAGGAAACAGCTACTAAAGTAGAAACAGTAGCAGAAGCTGAACCTAAAAAAGCGACAGCTAAGAAGACTACAACTACTAAGAAAACAACAGCTAAAAAAGCTGCTGCAAAGACAGAAGCGGTTAAAGAAGAAACACCTGTAAAGGAAACTGCTAAGAAAACTACAGTTTCAAAAACAGAAGCAGTTAAAGAAGCTGAACCTAAAAAGGAAACAGTTAAAAAGGCTGCAACACCAAAGAAAGCAACAACTAAGAAGACTACAGCTACTAAGAAAACAACAGCTAAAAAAGCAACTGCAGCTAAGACAGAAGCTGTAAAAGAAGAAGCACCTAAAAAGACAACTAAGAAGACTACAACTGCTAAGAAGGAAGATCCAGTAAAGGAAGAACCTAAAGTAGAAGAAACAGTTGCTCCTGAAGTAGAAAAGAAAGTCGAACCTGAAGTAGTCGTTCAGGAAACACCTGCTCCAGCACCAGTTGATTTAGGTCCACGTAGAAGTGTAGCATTCATTGGTTCTGAATGTTATCCATTTGTAAAGACAGGTGGATTAGGAGATGTTATGTCTGCTCTTCCTAAGAGTCTTGCTAAGTTGAATTGTGATGTTAAGGTTATTATTCCTAGATATAAATGTATTCCACAGAAGTTCCAGGAAAAGATGGAATATAAAGGTTCATTCTCTATGGACTTATGTGCAGATGGTAAACAGTATTATGTAGGTATTATGGAATACCAGGAAGATGGCGTTGTTTATGATTTTATTGATAACCATGAATTCTTCTCTTGGGGTAATCCATATACTAATCTAATCGATGATATTCCTAAATTCTGTTATTTTGGTAAAGCGGCTCTTGCAGCACTTAACTATTTAGATTGGACACCTGATGTTGTACATTGTCATGACTGGCAGGCTGCTTTAGTTCCACTCTATTTAAGAACATGCTTCAAAGACAGCAATGTAGGACGTGCAAGCTGTGTACTTACTATTCATAACTTAAGATTCCAGGGAATCTATGATAGAAAGACTATTCAGTACTGGTCAGGACTTCCTGATTATGTATTTAATAAAGACTGCCTCACACAGAATTGGTTGGATGCGAACATGTTAAAGGGTGGTATTACTTATAGTAATGTTGTAACTACAGTAAGTAATACATATGCTGGTGAAATCCAGACTGAAGAATATGGTGAAGGTCTTGAAGAACACTTAAGATATCATCATAACAAGCTTGTAGGTATCATAAATGGTATTGATACAGATATCTGGAATCCAGCAACTGATAAACTATTAGCTGCGCAATATGATAGTCAGAATGTTATTGAAAACAAGAAAGCAAATAAGAAAGCTTTACAGGAATCATTAGGATTAGAAGTAGATGATCATAAGATTGTCATTGGTTTGATTTCACGTTTGACTAACCAGAAGGGTCTAGATCTTGTAAATAGTGTAATTCCACATATTATGGATGAACATACACAGGTTGTTGTATTAGGTACAGGTGATGCTGAATATGAAGATGCATTCCGTTATTATGAAAACGCGTATAAGGGTAACTTCTGTGCTTATATTGCCTACAATGAAAATGTAGCACATAACATCTATGCTGGATGTGATGCATTATTAGTACCATCTAGATTTGAACCATGTGGATTAACTCAGTTAATTAGTATGAGATATGGTTCAGTACCAATCGTAAGAGAAACTGGTGGATTAAAAGATACAGTGCAGCCTTATAACTTATTTGATAACACTGGTAATGGATTTACATTCGATAGATATGAAAGTGGTCTTTTATATGATGCAATCAATCGTGCTAAGACACTTTACTTCGAAAGTAGACCATACTGGGATGAAATGGTAGTTCGTAATATGAACAAAGATGTCTCTTGGGAACAGAGTGCAAAACACTACAAAGATATGTATGTAGGATTAACACCTAAATATTAATGTAAACAAAAATGCAATGTTAGAAATCTAACGTTGCATTTTTTTCTCCCAATATAATTATTTATCTCCCAAAAATGGTATCGATTTGGGAGAAAACTTTAAAAGAACCGATTTATCTAAAAACTGGTTCTTTTTACATAAACGACTC
>NZ_DBPF01000089.1:0-190 GCF_002299355.1 Catenibacterium sp. UBA627 | reverse complement strand
GATTTATACCAATAGACACAATCTGTATGAGTAGGTCGACTTATTGCAAGTACATTGATCTCATCCAGCCATTTATTGGTTGCATCTATATAGTTGCCATCATAGATGGTTTCTCCTTGATCTTTTTTCCAGGAAAACATCTTTTCGATAGGTTCTTCATTCTCATATGTAAAAACATGATAACGGACGC
>NZ_DBPF01000075.1:0-10863 GCF_002299355.1 Catenibacterium sp. UBA627 | reverse complement strand
GCTTCTTTTTTTGGAGGAATCTATGAAAGAATTAGAATTAAAGTATGGCTGTAACCCTAATCAGAAACCTGCTAAGGTGTTTATGGAAGAAGGAGAACTTCCTTTTACTGTCTTAAATGGTAAACCTGGTTATATCAACTTATTAGATGCTTTTAATAGCTGGCAGTTAGTGAAGGAATTAAAGGAAGCAACTCATATGAGCTGTGCAGCAAGTTTTAAGCATGTATCTCCTGCCGGTGTAGCTATTGGGACACCTTTAACTGAAGTAGAAAGACAGATGTATTTTGTAAAGGAAAGTGCTGAAGAGTTAAGTCCAATTGCTAATGCATATATTAAGGCAAGAGGTAGTGACCGTATGAGTTCATATGGTGATTTCTGTGCTCTTTCTGATGTATGTGATGAAGTGACTGCTAAGCTTATTAATCGTGAAGTAAGTGATGGTATTATTGCGCCTGGTTATACAAAAGAAGCTTTAGAAATACTTAAGAAGAAAAGAAGAGGCACTTATTGTGTATTACAGATGGATCCTCACTATGTACCTAATCCAGTAGAAATCAAACAGGTATTTGGTATTACATTCCAGCAAGGTAGAAATAACTGCGTGATTAATGAAGAGATGTTTAAAGATGTTGTATCTAAAAACAAAGATATCCCTGAACATGCATTACATGACTTAATCCTTTCTATGATCACATTAAAGTATACACAGTCTAATTCTGTATGTTATGTCAAGAATGGTCAGGCTATTGGTATTGGAGCTGGCCAGCAGTCTCGTATCCATTGTACAAGACTTGCTGGTAATAAGGCAGATGTCTGGTTCTTACGTCAGCATCCTAAGGTATTAGGTTTACAGTTTGCAGATGGTTTAAAACGTGCTGAAAAGGATAATACAATTGATGCATATGTATCAGATGATTATGAAGATGTACTTGGTGAGGATGTATGGCAGAACTATTTCAAGGTAAAACCAGAAGTATTTACAAGAGAAGAAAAGAAAGAATGGTTAAAGAAGAATACAGATGTTGTACTAGGTAGTGATGCATTCTTCCCATTTGGAGATAATATTGAACGTGCCCATAAGAGTGGTGTGAAGTATGTGGGTGAACCTGGTGGTTCTATTCGTGACGACCATGTTATTGATACATGTGATAAGTATGATATGGTTCTTGCATTCACACATCAGAGATTGTTCCATCATTAATGCACACTTTTGAAAAAACTATGTTATAATGCACTTTATGAAAATAAATGAGAATGTAGAAATCAAGGAACTCACTACAATGCGCCTAGGCGGTCTAGCGCGTTATGTGATTGAATTAGAGACCGTAGAAGATGTAGAAAAAGCTTACTTATTTGCAAAAGAACGTCATCTTCCTGTATTTATTTTAGGAACAGGAAGTAATGTAATTGGAAAAGATGAAGGTTTCAAGGGGGTTATTCTTTTAAACCGTATTAAGGGTATACGTTCTATTGATGAATTGACAGTTGTTGCAATGGGTGGAGAACTACTTGATGATCTTGTTGCTTTTACTACAGAAAAAAATTTATCTGGTATTGAAGCATTGAGTGCTATTCCTGGTACAGTAGGTGCTGCACCTGTACAGAATGTAGGTGCCTATGGTCAGGAAATTGTACAGGTATTAGACTCTGTTCTTGCTTATGATTTAAAGGAAGAAAAGTATGTCACTATTAAGAAAGAAGATATGAAGCTAGGCTATAGATCAAGTATCTTCAATCATGGTGAAGATGCAGGACGTTATTTGATTATCTCTATGACTATTCACTTAAGTCATGATACACTTACTCCTCCTTTCTATACTTCTTTACAGAATTATGTAGAAGAACATCAGATTACTGATTTCTCTCCTAAATCTATTAGAGAGATGGTGACTGAAATACGCTGGTCGAAGCTTCCTAAACCTGAAGAAATGGCAAGTTCTGGATCATTCTTTAAGAATGTTTATTTAGATGATGCTGAAGCTGATCGTTTAAGAGGTATGAATGTACCGGTATGGGAAGGAAATAAAGTCCCTTCTGGATGGTTGATAGACCATGCTGGATTAAAGGGAATGGTTTTCCATGGCATGCGTGTATCTGAGAAAGCTGCACTGATCTTAATTAATGAAAGTGCACAAAGTTATGCACACTTAAAACAGGCTAGAGAAGAAATCGTTTCTATTATTGAAAAGAAATATGGTTTAACTCTACAACAGGAGCCTGTTGAACTGGAATAAATTTTATTCCAGTTTTTTTGTGTTCCTTCTTATGATATAATTAGTTAGATTAGGAGGAATTGCTATGTTATTTATCACTGACAATGAATTTGAACGTGTTGTATCTAGAGCACGTAACCGTGATATTGCACGAGAATATTATCGAAGAGATTATGTTGTGAATGTTTCTATTACAACTGATAATCGTGGTTATTATCATATTTCTGGTAAGGTTATGATTAATGGTAATATCTATCTTCCTCGTGTTCTTGTAAATCCCAATTCTAAAATAGTTTCTACAGACTGTAATTGTATTTATGCCGATGAATATACAGCCTGTGGTCATATAGGCGCCCTTATCTTAAAGGTTCAGGAGTTATCTCCTAATACATTCCCTTATCGTTATGCTGTTGATTTACAAAAGCGTGCACAGGAAGAAAAGAAAAGTGCTATGAGAGAACGTCTTTTATGGGAACAGCGTATGCAGGAATATAGACGTAAAGAAAGAGAAAAGGAAACCAATGAACTGACTGATTATATTAAAAAACAATTAGTGAATCAGTTTACACCTGTTGATTCTACACCTGTTCATTTAAGACTATTTGCAGATGACTGGCAGTTTGGCATTACTTTAAAGATTGGACGTAATAGAGATTATATTGTAAAGAGTATTCCTAATTTTGTGACACAAATGCAAAATAATGAATATCATACGTATGGGAAGACACTCGCTTTTGTGCATAATCCTGATATTCTTGATGAACCTTCAAAGAAGATTTATCAATTTATTTTAAGATATTATCATTCACATTTATCTAGTAATAACACTTTATTCATCAATGATGATAATGTCGATGCTTTCTGGGATTTACTTGAAGAAATCCCTCAGGCAATGCATCCTTTTGCCCGTTTAGAGGATGAATTACATCCTGTTGTATCAGTGTCTAAGGATAAGCATGATACAATTCTAGAATTGGACACAGACCTCTCACCTTACTATATTGGTAAGAAGAACTTATATAATTATAGCCCTTCCACACATTCTTTTACACGTTATCGTTTTGATAAGCAGGGAGTAAGTGTTGAGTTATTGAATCGATTTGATACATTACAGCGTCTTTATGTATCCCATGATCAGTTAGAAAACTTTACACGTTATATTATTTCTCCTACAAAGAAATATATTGAGTATATAGGTCTAGAAGATAAGATTAAGGAAGAAACGCATTTAGAAATCTATGCAGATGTAGATGAAGATGAATATGCTTTAGTTAGCCTAATTGGAACATATGAGGATGGTAAGCATGATATTCTTAAAGAAGATGTGCCTCATTCTTTAAAGGCAGATTTGATTATTAGTTTCCTAGAGAAATATAATCCTGATGATATGTCAGGACCTATGCGTTTTGATACACATCGTGATGAAACAATTGATATGATTCATGATGGTTTAAATCACTTGAATAAGTTGACAGATGTTTATGTATCTGATTCTTTACAGGCTATTGGTTCTAAGAAGTCTATGAACTTATCTGTTGGTATTAAGGTTTCTCATAATTTATTAGAAATGGATCTGGATTCTTTAGATGTTCCTAAAGAAGAACTGGCTGATATTATAGCAAGTCATCAGAAGAAGAAACGTTATCATCGTTTAAAGAATGGTCAGTTACTTTATATTGATACACATGAATTAGATGAGTTAGGTCAGATGATGGATCAGTATCATATTCTACCTAAAGATATTTCTGAAGATGGTACTATTGACTTAAATCTGAATAGAGCTCATCAGATGGACTTAGCCACTCAAGGTTTTGAATATGTACAGGTCAACCGTGAAGAATCATTTAAGGATGTATTAGACCATTTAAAGAACTATACACATCATGAACATCCTTTAAATGAGCGTTATGTACCTATTTTAAGAGATTATCAGAAGGAAGGTTTCCAATGGCTTTCTACTATGAATGATCTACATTTTGGTGGTATTCTTGCAGATGATATGGGGCTAGGTAAAACGATTCAGATTATGAGTTTATTAGAAAGTAATGAACATCACTTTTCTATTATTATTTGCCCGGCTTCATTGATTTTAAACTGGTTAGATGAGTTTAATAAGTTCTCTTCTCATTTAAAGGTGACTTGTGTTATGGGAAGTGCGAAGGAACGTAAAGAGATTATTAAAAGCTATAATCAGTTTGATGTTATGATTACTTCTTATGACTATATTCGTAAGGATTATGAACAATATAAAGGTATCACATTTGATTTTATTGTCTTAGATGAAGCGCAGTATATTAAGAATCAGAAAACTAAGAATGCGATTGCAGTTAAGTCATTAGAAGGTAAACAGCGTTTTGCGTTAACTGGTACACCTATTGAAAACTCACTTGCTGAGTTATGGTCCATCTTTGACTTCTTAAATAAAGACTATTTATATAACTATCGTTATTTTAAGTCTCATTATGAAGCACCTATTGTCAAGGATCATGATGAAGAGGTTCAGACACAATTACAGAAGATGATTTCACCTTTTGTATTAAGACGTACGAAGAATGAAGTATTAAAGGATTTACCTGATAAGATTGAAAATACTGTACTTGTAGACTTCAGTGAAGATGAAAAAAAACTCTATTTAGCACATTTAGCACAGGCCAATCAGTTATTAAAGACTTTAGATGGGTCTAAGGATCGTATTCAGATTCTTGCCATGTTGACTAAGTTAAGACAGATCTGCTGTGAGCCTCGTATTGTATTTGATGATATAAAACATAAGTCTTCTAAGATGGAAGCCTGCTTGAATATTATTCAGACATATAAGGATAATAATAAGAAGATTATTGTATTCTCGTCATTTAAGAGTTTATTGAATCTTCTTGCGAAAGAATTAGATAAGAGTAAGACATCTTATTATATGTTGACTGGTGATACAGAAAAAGAGAAACGTAAAGGATTAGTGGATGCTTATCAAAACGATGATACAACAGTCTTCTTAATTAGTTTGAAGGCTGGAGGTACTGGTTTAAACTTGACTGCTGCAGAAGGTGTTGTTCATTTTGACCCTTGGTGGAATATGTCTGCACAAAATCAGGCAACTGATAGAGCGTATCGTATTGGACAGAAGAATAAGGTATTTGTATATAAATTGATTATGGCTGATTCTATTGAAGAAAAGATTCAGACATTGCAGGCCGCAAAGAAGGATCTTGCAGATCGTTTTGTAGAAGGTAATAGTGGTTCTATTACAACTATGAGTGGTGAAGAAATCATGAGTTTATTTAGTGAGGATTAACATGAAGAAGATGACTATGGCCGATATTGCGAAAGTTGCAGGTGTTTCTAAGACAACTGTTTCTCGTTATTTTAATGGTGGCTATGTAAAAGAAGAAACACGTCAGAAGATAGAGAAGATTGTAAAAGAGTATGATTATGAGCCTAATGTGCTTGCTGCGAATTTAAAAGCCAACAAGACACATACTGTGGGTATTGTATGCCCTACTCTTACTTCATATGCTTCTAGTCGTATGATGATGAACATTGATCAGTTCTTAAAGAAGCATCGTTATACGACAATTATCATTAATACAAATCATGATGAACTCGATGAAATCAAATCTATTACTAAACTTATGCAGTTAAAGGTGGATGGAATTGTCCTGCTTGCAACATCTATCACAATGGCACATAGAGATATTGCCTCTAAGAGTTCCATTCCTATTGTCTTTATGGCGCAGGCCTATGATGATGGTGTAAGTGTTATTAATAACGATTATGAAGCAGGTTATAAGATAGGTGAGTATATTTATAATAATGGTCATAAGAATGTTGTATATGCAGGAGTAAGCAGAAAAGATGTGGCTGTAGGAGTCATTCGTAGACAGGGTGTTTATGATGGCTTACAGGATGTGCATCCTCATTTTCTAGAAACAGACTTCTCTGTGGAAAAGACTATGGATAAACTCAATGACTACTTAAAGAATCATACATGCCCTACTGCTATTATCTGTGCAACAGATACGATTGCGATGGGATGTATGAAGGTTCTAAAAGATCACGGTTTACGTATTCCTGAGGATGTTTCAGTGACTGGATTTGGTGGTTATTGGACTTCTACTGTAATGTCCCCTGCCCTTACAACTATTAAGTTCCATTATGCCCATGCTGGACAAATGGCTGGACAAATTATTCTTGATATGATTGAAGAAAAAGAGGTCGAACGTGCTACACTTATTGACTTCACATTTATAGAAGGAGAAAGCGTCAGAAGTATCTGATGCTTTTTTTATAAAAAAAAGTGGTATCGGTCCCATATTTATATTGACAAGTGTTTATCCTTGATATATGATACAGATGTGGAATCGGTAACACACCGATAAAGGAGGAAATTTCAATGGACTACAATAAAGTAGCAAAAGAAGTCATCTCCCTTGTTGGTGGACCTAAGAACATCAAAAAGGCATTTCATTGTGCTACTCGTTTAAGATTGATGTTGAAGGATCCATCATTGGCAGATGAAAAAGCTTTAGAATCTGTAGATGGAGTTAAGGGAACATTCCTTGTCCAGGAACAGTTCCAGATTATCTTCGGAAGTGGTACTGTGAACCTTGTCACAGATGAAGTATTAAAAGAATTAGGTATGGACTCTCAAGATCAGGCTGATGAAGAGATTGTAGAAAAGAAGGGAAATCCAATCAGCCGTGCTGTTAAGACATTAAGTGATATTTTCGTACCTATCGTTCCAGCCATCGTTGCGGGTGGTTTATTGATGGGGATCAATAACGTATTAACTGCACAGGGATTATTCTTTGCGAATAAGAGTTTGATTGAAGCTTATCCAATGTGGAAAGACTTTGCGACAATCATCAACTTATTCTCTAATGCAGCATTCACATTCCTTCCAATTCTCGTTGGATTTAGTGCTACTAAGAAATTTGGTGGTAACCCTTATTTAGGTGCTGTCATGGGTATGATCATGGTACATCCTGATTTATTAAACTGTTACAACTATGGTAAAGTAGCAACACCTTTCTGGAACCTATTTGGTTTAAAAGTTGCTGCAGTAGGTTATCAAGGAACAGTTCTTCCTATCTTATTTACATCTTGGGTAATTGCAAAGTTAGAAACTAAGTTACATAAGATCACACCTTCTTGGTTAGATAACTTAACGACACCATTATTATCAGTATTAATTACTGGATTTATTACATTCTTAGCTGTTGGTCCTGTATTAAGAGAAGCAGGTAATGTACTTGCAGATGGATTACAATGGTTATATTTCTCATTAGGCCCTGTTGGTGGTGCAATCTTTGGTTTCTTATATGCACCTATCGTTATTACTGGTATGCATCAGAGCTTTATCGCAATCGAAACACAGTTGCTTGCAAGTGCAGCACATAGAACATTCATCTTCCCTATCGCAACAATGAGTAACGTGGCTCAGGGTGCTGCAGTATTAGCTGTATTCTTCTTATCTAAAGATGCTAAACAGAAATCACTATGTAGTGCATCTGGTATTTCAGCATTACTTGGTATTACTGAACCTGCAATGTTCGGTGTTAACTTAAAACTTAAATATCCATTCATTGGTGCTATCTGTGGTTCTGCTGTTGGTTCAGCTTGGATTGCAGGTACTAAGACTCTTGCAAGTGCTGTAGGTACTGCTGGTATTCCTGGTTTCATTTCTATTCCACCAGAAAGCTGGGGTAACTATGGTATTGGTATGGTTCTTGCAATCGTAGTGGCATTCATTGTCACTTGTATCCTACACAAGAGAAATGTAGAAGGTAAAACTCCTGCTGAAAACGAAAACTTAGCTGCACCTATGAAAGGTAATGTCGCTCCTATTACTGAATGTCCTGATCCAACATTCGCTTCTAAGGCTATGGGTGATGGTTTCGTAGTCTTCCCAGAAGATGGTAAATTCTATGCACCAGCGAATGCTGAAGTGACTATGACTTTCCCTACTAAGCATGCATTTGGTTTAATGACAAATGATGGTACAGAAATTCTTGTACATATTGGTTTAGATACTGTTGAATTAAATGGTGAACCTTTCACTATGCACGTTAAAAAAGGTGACAAAGTAAAGAAGGGTCAGCTACTCGTTGATGTTGATTTAAAGGCTATTGAAGCAGCTGGTAAAAAAACTGCGACTGCAGTAGTTATTACAAATGGTAAAGCAGTAAACTTAATTAAGAGTGGTGCTGTTGATGCAAAAACAGATGTTGTAGAAATAGCGAATCCAGTTGTAGAAGTTAAGGCTGCATAAGGAGATTTTTATGAAGGAAATGTATAAACTAAAGTATCATCTAGAACCTGTATCTGGATGGATGAACGATCCTAATGGGCTCGTAGAAAAAGATGGAGTATATCATATCTATTATCAGTATTCTTACGAACCTGAAGGTGGATTGAAATACTGGAAACAATTCACTACTAAAGATTTCCTTCACTATCAGGATGAGGGGATTGCCCTCTCTCCTGATCATCCTCATGATCAGGGTGGTGCTTATTCTGGGTGCTGCTTCAATGATCATGGATTGTTACGTTATTTCTATACTGGTAATGTAAAGCTGCCTGGCGATTATGATTATATTAATGCAGGTAGAGAACATAATGTGATGATGGTTGATTCACAAGATGGGCTTGTATTAGATCATAAGGAAGTTGTGCTTTACAACAAGGATTATCCTCAAAACATGTCTTGTCATGTAAGAGATCCCTTCGTTTATGAAAATGATGGTATGTATTATATGGTTCTAGGAGCAAGAACCCTTGATTCACATGGTTGTGTGATTTTATATTCATCAAAAGATTTAAAGAAGTGGGATTACATGAAGACTGTTGACTACCATAAACCTTTTGGTTATATGTGGGAATGTCCGAATTATATAAGTTTTGAAAAGAAGAAGTTCTTATTCTGTTGTCCTCAGGGACTAGAAAGCCATAACTATGATTATGAAGCTATTTATCAGAATGGATACTTTCCTCTTACAACAGATTTAGAGAAGGATTGCGTTTTAGAGGACTTTATCGAGTTTGATCATGGGTTTGATATCTATGCCCAGCAGTTCTTCAAAGATGAAAAAGGTCGTATGATCATGGCAGGTTGGATGGGGCTTCCTGATATTGATTATACAAATCCTACTGTAGAAGAAGGACGTCAGCATGCCTTCACTCTCTTTAGAGAGATTACTGAGCACGAAGGTAGACTCTATCAGTTCCCTATTGAAGAATATAAGTCTTTAAGAAAAGAGAAGAAAAAAGTACAGGGAACATCTCTTACAATGAATACGTCTTGTTTTGAATGCCATATAACTGACCTCCCTCAGTCATTCAACCTTCATTTAAGAGGTGTGAATATGAATTATGAAGATCGTCTTTTCACTATCGATATGAATAAGAGCGGTTCAGGTCGTGGTGTGAAGCATATTAGAATTCCTGAAATGAATAATATGACTTTGTTTAGCGACACCTCTTCTTTAGAACTATTCATCAATGATGGTGCTTATGCCTTTACTACACGTATTTACAACAATTCAGATACTATTGAAATTATAAGTAATAAAGAAATTGATATGACTGCTTATCAATTAAAAGCGATTGACTTAGAACCTGCCAAATAGGCAGGTTCTTATCTTTTTAGCACTTTACAAAAGAAAGTGCTAATTTTTAGCACTCAAGTGTTGACTTTGCTAAAAGAGTGACTATAATAATAGTTGTAATCGATAGAGAGATTACTAGAAAAAAGAAAAAACGTTGAGAGAGGCGAACAAATATGAGATATTATCCAAGTTTTAGTGATGTGTTTGATGATTTATTTGATTCAGGAGTCAATACTACAAAAGCAAATACAATGTTATGTGATATTCGTGAAACAGAAAATACTTATGTTATGAATATCGCTCTTCCAGGATATAAGAAAGAAGATATTGCTTTGGAACTTAAGGAAGGCTACTTAAAAGTATCAGCATCTGCTAAGAAAGAAGAAACAGCTGGACGTATTATAAGACGTGAAAGATATAGTGGTAACTGTTCTAGAAGTTTCTATGTAGGTGAAGGATTTACTGAAGAAGATATCAGAGCTAAGTTTGATAATGGTGAATTAATGATTTCAGTTCCTAAGGAAGTTCCAAAGAGAGTTGAAAAGAAATCAATTACAATCTACTAATAACACGAGATCTATGATCCCATGTTTAAATTTGATAAAGGAGATGTTATTTATGAGATTTTTACCTGGTTTCTATGATGTGTTTGATGATATGTTTGATGATGGATGGATGAGTCCATCAACTAATGCAATGCAGTGTGATATTAAGGAAGTAGACAACAACTATGAAATGAATATTGCGCTTCCTGGATATAAGAAAGAAGATATTTCTCTAGACTTGACTGATGGTTACTTAACAGTTTCTGCTAATACTAATCAGGAGAAGGAAGAGAAAGATAAGAACGGTAAGGTTATCAGATGTGAACGTTATACAGGTAGCTGTTCAAGAAAGTTCTATGTTGGTGAGGGTTATAAAGAAGAAGACTTCACTGCTAAGTTTGAGAATGGTGAATTAATGATTGCTTTTCCTAAGACTGAACCTGAAAAGATTGAAGAAAAGAAACCTATCATGATTGAATAGGCATTTAAAAAGGAAGCGTGAGC
>NZ_DBPF01000114.1:9785-10935 GCF_002299355.1 Catenibacterium sp. UBA627 | reverse complement strand
GGTAGTAGTAAGTACTGTCTATTTCGTTGCAACCCCTTTATAGTGATTAAAATAAGCTTATCCAATGATAATCTTTATTGTATAGAAGTGTATCTCTATAAGCAGATGTATTTATTCAACGTTTTTTCACTATTTATATTTTTATTATCTATTGCTTAATATCAAGGCTGATACTTTCTGAAATCGAATGGATCTTCTCGCTCAAAAATCTGAGCCCATCTTGCAGATATAAATCTGGCATATTTGAAGTCTTCTAGTCCATAATCACCAGATGAATAAGCATCATTGCATTCTACTACTATTGTTTTATGATCACTTGTCACACCAATATCAATAATGCAGGCTGCTGGTCTTTCTTCCCATGTTCTAAAATCCTTCATAATCTGATCAATGACATGTGGATCATATGTATAATGATAATCCCCTTTATATGGCTTTATATCATAAATTTCATCATAATAAATAAAACATCGCCATTCTCTTCTAATATCTATTGCTTCACTGCATATGACTTCATAGTTTTCTTCACAATTACCACATCCAACTAAATCTTTGATACTCTTTATGACTTTTCCTGTAAATACTTTTGACTTAACCGGTTTAACAAACCATCCAGCAGACCATTTTTCCACATGAGAAGAAATAGAATCAATCGTATCATACCAAATCTTTCGTCCTAAATACTTCTTTAAGCATTCAGGATAATCATCAACATGAACATCATCATACCCAAACTTTCTAAATATTTCTTCACATTGATAAATATAATCAACTACTATATCTTCTTTTGTAACGACATCGTATATATCATCTAATACTTCATAGGGTATAATTTCACAGCCTAATTCACTAAAGCCATATATCGCTTTTGTAAATGTTTCACTTTTCCCAATAACTAATCCAGAATTAGAATTCTTTTTACATTTTACGTAAACCTTCATATGTTTCACCTACTTCTTGTTGTTCAAATATTTATAGAGTATTTTATAATACGTTTCATAATCAAGAGAATATGGCAAGCCTGAAACTCCATCTCACATTTATTATACTCTATATTTTATTATTATGTATTGAGTTAGACTTCTATGACACCTTTAATTAGGGGTTAAGATAAATTATTGTAAAGTATATGAATGATATTTTCCGAGTA
>NZ_DBPF01000114.1:9221-9731 GCF_002299355.1 Catenibacterium sp. UBA627 | reverse complement strand
ATGAGCATAATAAGCAGCAAGATTGTTTAATCTTGCCAACGTGTCTTTGTGATGTAAGCCAAGTACTTGTTTTGATATTTCATATACCTGTAGACCACACTGTATGGCTTGATTGTAGTCCCCTAATTCATCACAATAATTAGATAAATCATCTAATGTATTTAATGTATCTGAATGATTTTCTCCTAGAGTCTCTTTGTAGAAAGCATAGAGTTGTTGGGTCAACTGTACTGCAAGAGCATAATTATTAGAATTGATTGCATCTTGGATCATTTTTAATAGTGTATCTGCCTTAATCATAATGAGACCTCCATAGTTCATATTGTAAAGGACGAAGAGAAAGAATAGCAACAACTAAAAAAGAGATAGCATTTTTTCATGCTATCTCTCAAGAGGTAGAATTTTAAGATCTTCTGTTTCTCTTAAGTAACATTGCACCTGCAACTGTCATCATAGAAATCCAGCCCGCAATTGATGTCACATCACCTGTCTTAGCAGGTTTCTTATCAT
>NZ_DBPF01000114.1:5148-9057 GCF_002299355.1 Catenibacterium sp. UBA627 | reverse complement strand
CTTCAGGACTTACCTGAGTAATCTTGATGTTGTAACCTTCTGGAACCTTAGGAAGAACAAGTTCTTTTTCGCCCTTCTTAATCACTGATGGTACTTTATTACCAGCAATGATTGCATCTAAGATATCTTTTGATGAAGGTGCTGTTGGTGTTACTTCTACTTTCTTAAAGTTTGCTTTAAGTGTAGTATTTGCGTTTACTTCAAATGTATATGGGTTAGAAGTACTTACTACTTTTCCATCTGCATCTGTCCAGTTTACAAATTCATAACCTTCATGAGCTGAAGCTTTTAATGTCGCTTTTTTACCTTCTTCATAAGTACCATCTGATTTATCCATAGAAACAGTTCCCATGTTCTTATCAGTTTCTACAATAACTGCATATGTCTTAGCGGGTGCTTTTTCAACAGTGACCTTGATTGTAGCCTTTAATCCATCTGGATTTACTAAACCTTCTGGTAATGTGAATGTACCTTCTAATACATATGTCTTGCATTCATCTGCATTATAAGCATTCTTATTCCAAGTAACATATACTTCTTCTGTTTCATTGTTTCCAAATGTAACAGTAATCTTTTCTGGTAGATTTAACTTATCAAATGAAGTGCCCTGTAGAACAGTCAAATCATCTAACTTCTGAATACTTGTAATCTTAACATCTGCTTCAGCAGATCTTTCAAACTTCGCAATTAAAGATATATTACCCTTTACATTGAATGCGTATTCTGCTTTATCAGATACTTTTTCACCGTTAGGACGATACCATCCCTTAAATACATATCCTCTATGAGGTGTTGCAGTAACAGTCACAGATTTACCTGCTGCAACTTCCTGACCACCACTTACTTTTCCACCTTTTTCTGCTTCTACATAAACAGTATAAGTATTATTAGTTACTTCTTTATTCGCAATATTGAATTCAGAAATAGCAACCCATCCATCATTTGACTGACTTGCAACAAACTTAAATCCATAAACATTCTGTTTATCAAAAGTAAATACTTTTTCTGACTTGTTAGCTGCAAATGTCTGATCTTTTGCCACTTCTACCCATTCTCCATCCCTTTCAGTCTGGATATAAAGTGATGCTTTAGTGACTTGACCACTGTTAGAGTCCTGACGTGGTGTGAATGATACCTGGTTGATTTCATATGCTTTATCAAACTTGATTTCAGTCCAGATACTTCCATCAGCACCCTTACCGCTTCCTGCTCCACCTGATGTAGTAGGAACCTTATCTTTTGTAGCCTGTGACCAGTCTGAATGCCAGATTGTAGAAGCTTTATTATCAAATGCCATACCGATAATACCTTCATTCTGACCACCGTGAGCTGTTGGTGTTTCTGATTCTGCTTTTCCTGTCCAAGCTGCTTTGTTGTAAAGATCTACTTCTGGTGCTTTTTCAGTAACTACTACGTTATCAATAACTGCAGAAACTGTTTCTGTCTTAGAACCGATTCTTTCTAATGGTAATGCGAAAGTTGCATGTGTGATGTTTTCTTTCTTTACAATATCATTATGAATGAATTTACCTTTTGCATCACATACATATTCACCATTAACATAAAGACTTGTCTTCTGCTGAGCTGTAGTGATTGCGATATTGACTGTCTTACCTACAGGTAATTCATAATCAAAATAGTAGTTATAAAGTTCTCTTGTGAATCCTAACTTACCATCTTCCATGATTCTGATATCATGTGTTCCATAGTCAGCATCTGATTCAAATAGGATATCTCCTGGTTTAGCTGGTTTCTTTAACTTAATATCAAATGATAGCTTATTACCATTACCAAGTTCTTTAATTGGAGAAGTAACATAACTTACACCATCATTTAATACTAATGCATTATCCTTGATTTCAGTATTCTTTCCTTCTTTAAGGTCACGTTTGTTTTCAGAACTATCTTTTAAGCCATTATTGAAATCATAGCTTTCATAGTTTTCACCTTTTTTATTTTCTTTGTAATAAGGGTTTGTATTAGGTCCTGTTCCCTTATCCTGAGCGAGTTTTGCGAGCGCATCGGCACTGCCTTTTTCCTTACCAGTCGCAGCCCATGTCTTTTCTGCATAGAATGGTAATGCATCAAAGAAACGCCAGTATAGATCAGATTCACTTAAACCTGATGCGCTCTTGTCGATGTTATCACTCCATAATGCGAATGCAGCACCTAACATCTGATCATCACCAGCAGGAACATACTTATAAGAACCACCTCTGACCCTTACTTTATTTGCTTCAAACTGATTGAAGATTCTATTTACGTTTAATAAGTCACCATAAGCATTGGCACGTCCTTTGTTTCCATTTGGAACCATATAACCAAAGTCATCAATTGTATTAATAAGCTTATATCCCATATCATACATTTCAATACCATCTGCCCAGTCAGCTGACCAAAGGTTCATTTCTACATTATCAATAGCTTCTCTCTTAATCTGAGTCACTGGATTATCTTTGATCCAAGTTAAGCCACCCCACATACGTACTGTATTTGTTTCTTTTAGGTGAGGAACTAAATCATTAACGAATCCACGATATGCTGTATAGTTTGATAAGAATTCATCTGCACCAATATGTACTGTTGTTTCTCCATCAAATACTGGATTAGCACCTTTTGTATAATCATCAAAGATTTCTTTGATCTTATCTTTTGTTTCTTTCTTAGAGACATCAAGATGGTCAATAAGTGGTCTATTACTGTTTAATGGTGATACCTTATTCTGAACCATCAATTCTGGCCATACTTTAGTAAATGAAGTTGCATGAGCAGGAACATCAATTTCAGGTACTACATTCATACCAAGTGCTCTTTCACCCTGGATGAATTCTCTGAAGTCCTTTTTAGAAATAGAATAGTCTTTTGCAGTAGGTGTTTCACCTTTATCGTTAGATAATCCTGATTCTAGACGGAATGCTTCATAGGCTTTAAATGCTTCATTTTCATTATCACCTTTACCATACTGTTCTAAGAAGATATAGTTATCAGATAAATGAGCCTGGAAGTCATTCATCTTATAGTAACGCATTGTTCTTGCAACTTCCTTCATCATATCTAATGAAACTGGTTTACGTGCTACATCGAATAAGAATCCACGTGTCTTGAAACGAGGATAGTCACGCATTTTACCAATCTTATAGCCTTCATTGTCTTCTTTATACATCTGAAGGATTGTCTGCATACCATACATGTTACCTGTTGTATGAACAGAAGCAACATTGATACGATCTTTCTGGATATCCATTGTATATCCTTCATCACCTAGAAGAGTATCTGGTGCTTTTAATTCAAAGTTGAATGCATTAGCCTGAGAAGCACCTTTTTTCACTGTAAGGTTAATGCCTGTGAAATCTTTATAATCACGTACAAATTCATCTACAACAGCTTTTAACTTATCATCTGTATAAGTTACTGTCTTTAATGCGTTAACAGAAATCTGTTCTGTTGAGTTTGAATGCCATTCCTGGATTTCTGGAATAACAGTAGGTTTCGCATTCTTACCTGTCACTTGTTCATTAATACCTTTTACAACATAGTCAACATCTGCAGTCTTCTTTTCTTTTCCTGTAGAAGTTTCTGTAACTACATAAGAGACTTTTACATTCTTATCAACTAATGGATGGACAATCTTACCATCATCACCAATGATCTGTTCAAGGTCTGCACCATTGATTCTTACAGTAAATCCTTCTGGTACAGCTGGCATATCTAATGTATTCACATCTGCTTCAATTGTCTTACTCTGAGATTCAATAGAAGAGACAACAGAGTTTAGAGTAGCAGTCTGTGCTGTTTGTTCATTAGAATAAACTTCCATTTCAGCAATACTTACGTTATTCCATGATGCTGCTTCAGCAACAAAGTTACAAAGCTTTAATTCTTTTGCTTCAATAGGTTCATTGAACTTAA
>NZ_DBPF01000114.1:4109-5062 GCF_002299355.1 Catenibacterium sp. UBA627 | reverse complement strand
ATATCAAAACTCTTTACGTTAGATGGCATTGGTGCTACATCTCTTTCAAAGAAATGAATCTTAAGTTCCTTAACGAGAGTCAATCCAGCAAATTTAGTATTTAACCAGATATTAGTAGTTGGATTTTCATAATCACTTGCCCAGCGGTTCGCTTTTTCTGTGCTTCCATCTTTTACTTTATCTGGACTAAGTGTATTAGCTTCACTACTTGATGCAGTGACTGTAGCATTTGCCATATGGTTCTTATTAGGCGTAGCATCTGCTTTTTCAATGATTTTACTATAGACTTCAATTTCATTGATTCCGACATTTTTCCAGTTGATTGTACCTGCATCTGCAGAAAGTACAGTTACCTTTACTTTAGTGGCTTGATGATCTTTATCTAACTGAATGATTTCAGCTTGTTTAGCTTTAGTAGTCTTTCTATATACTTCTTTATATTGTCCGTTTTCTTCTAGTTCAATCTTATAGCCTAGAATATTCTGTGCATCATCCGTTCTTTCGAAATTGATATTAATCTGACGTACTGTCTTTTCTCCACCTAGATTAATTTCAATCCATTCATTGTCTGCCTTATTCTGTGCAGTTCCCCAGCGAGTCTTAATATCACCATCTACTGCTTTGCTTGGTGATGTAGAATCTACTTCATAACTACTTGCATTAACAGTACATCCTTTAGCAAGATTTGAGTTTTCTACAGCATAGACTGGTCTTACATCAACAAATGCAGCATTCGCAATCATGACAGTTGCAACTAATCCAATAACACCTTGTTTTTTGTTCATTATCCCTTTTCCTTTCTTTTCTATATAGGACCAACAAAAAAGACCAAAGTACCCCTCTAAAAAAGAAGGTTTACTTTGGTCTTGCCTAATTCAATAGTAACAATCCTATACGTTTTTCACACGGTGAAATGATAGCACTTACAATATACTTATTCAAGTATTTTTTTA
>NZ_DBPF01000114.1:1097-4060 GCF_002299355.1 Catenibacterium sp. UBA627 | reverse complement strand
TGTATTGGTAGAATATGCACTTTATCGAGGAGTATAATTATATATATAAATTATACATACAAGGAGGATTGATTTGTTATGGAATTAGGTTTAAAGGATCGAGTCGTTATCGTAACAGGAGCAGCTTCTGGTATTGGTAAAGCTATTGCTGAAGCATATGCAAAAGAAGGAGCAAAACTTGCATTAGCTGATCTAAATCTAGAAGGGTTGAATGCTTTAAAGACAGAACTAAAAGATAATGAAGTTTATATTGAAAAAGTAGATGTTACAGACGAAAAGAACTGCAAAGATTTTATTGAAAATGTTGCTGAACATTTTGGAAAGATTGATGTTCTATGTAATAATGCAGGAACAGCTTTAATGGGTGATATTGCAACATTCCCTGAAGAAACATTCAGAAAACATGCAGAACTTATGATGTATGCACCAGTGAGATTAACTAATTTATGTATTCCTCATTTTAAGAAAAATGGCTGGGGAAGTGTTGTAAATACAGCTTCTATCTTTGGTAAACAGCCTGGAGGATTAATTAGTTATGATACTATTAAGGCTGCTGATATTATGATTACTAAAGATTATTCAAATTATTGTGCAGCATTTAATGTGAATGTAAATGCTGTGTGTCCTGGACCTGTAGATACACCGTTATGGCATGCAGAAGGACAGTTAGGTGATCAATTAGCAAGTGCTACTGGTATGAGTCGTGATGAATCTATTGATTGGTTTGCTAAGACAAATATACCAATGGGTAGATATGCTAAACCTGAAGAAATTGCATCAGCTGCTGTATTCTTATCTAGTGAACCAGCACATTATATTACTGGTGTTGCGTTAAATGTTGATGGTGGCATGGTAAAGTGCATATAATCAACTAATAATATATAATAACTATTGGTATTTAAACATATGGTGAAAGAATATGTCTTTTTGATAATCTGAATTGATTTTTTATTAACTTTCACATAGAATGACATATGTAAATGGCACTCGGTGCGGAAGAAAACTCACGATTTATTGTCGTGAGTTTTTTCTTTGAGTAAGATTCTATTCATTTAAGTATTCATAGAGCACTTTGAAATATTGCTCATAATCTTGATACTCTGCTAAGCCTGAGACTTGACCATCACCTGCCTCAATAATTTTCCATGAACCATCTTCTAATTCAGCATAGTCAACAGTATAATATCCACTTTCCAGATGACTATACTTTTCTAATAATTGTTGAGGTGGTAATAATGCATTTATAGATTGTCCTGAATTTCTAGTGATAGTTGCTATTTTATTGTTTATATAAAAGACTCTGTATTCATTGGTGTGATTACCATAATGCTTTAGGTTAAGATATTCCTTAATACATATTCCACCAGTTAACAGATTACCACGATACTTATAAAAGACTTCCATCCATTGATCAAATTCTTCCTGTGTAATATCTTTGTCAAAATATTTAGGAAACTCTGTACCCTTTACAGATTTAACAAAGTCTTTAACCATAAATCTACCAAAAGTATGTTTAATACTATCAATATTAATCTGAGTATGAAGAGGATATATTTCCATTTTTGCAGTATCCTCTTTTAATAGTTCATATACATTGGGGAAAATATGCATTAACTCATATTCTTTTGGAGTTGTAATTAAACGGATATTGTTTTCTAGAAGACGTTGATAAAACCTTTCATACTTTTCTGGATTCATCATATATCCTCTATATACTGCAGTTCTTTCTACTTGAGGTATATCTTTAATGACTAATTGATCTTCTTCAAACCACTTATCATATCCAAATAGTATCACATCAAATAATCCTGTTGCTTTTACTGCATCATATTCAGCTTGTAAATCTTCATCCACCTTTGAAGCATTAAAATAACTAGATGGGAATAAAATTAAATCAACCATACAAACCTCCTTAAAAACGTTTTATGTTCTTATACATCAATATCTTATTCTAATTCTCCATATTCATTGATATATTCTTCACAGCTTCCTCTATTTATTTTGCAGCAACATTCTTGCCATCTGCATCCAATGTTTTAAGTCTTTCAAGCCATCGTACAAACGTACCATCTTTTAAGAATGCAAGTATTGCCCCATCACAAAATCTTTCTGCGCGTATAGCACCATAAATCAAAGCAACAACACATTTAGCATCTAAACCATCAACCACTGCTGTTTCCATTGATTTCGCATTCCATTTGATACCATTTTCTTCAAGGACTTTTTGATAACTATGTAATCCCATCTCTTCATGGTTATCTACAAAAGAATAGACATCATCAATAAAATGGTCAACAACACATGAATAATTCACAAAAGGGAACTGAAGTGGATGTTCTGGTGTTCCATCATTTTTCTTGTCAATAATCCATGTACCAAATTCTGTTCCTGTGAACTCATCTAAATATTTAGTTAAACTTTCATACATATAAATCACATCTCTCTTTCTTTAATTCAGTTTCTTGTTACTTATGTAACAGTAGTTTTCTATAAGAAACAAGTTTTAATAACACATCATAGTTGTATTACATACAGACAAATAATCCATATTGCATTTTGAGAAGTTTTAGATATTTCAAACCAATCAATTAAATATCGTATTTCATTAGAGAAATCATTTCTTCAAAAGAACACTAACTCACAGGTTCTTTATCCATAAGAATCAAATCATCTAAATACTCTCTTACTTCCATTTGTAGGTTACGTATTTCTTTTACTTTATCTTTTAGAGAAAACATGCATTCCTGCATGGCTTCTAAATAATGTTGTTCTGCTAAATTGAAACTCTTAAGAGCAAAGTGCAATGTTTCTAGTGTCTTTGGTCTTAATAAGTATACTTTACCTAATCGTTCATATATTTCTGCTTTTGTTTCACTGGATGAATCCACTTCATCAGCAACTTCTAAAGCATGAAAATACAAATCATTAGCTTCTGGTATATCTTTATCCACATAGTATCCATT
>NZ_DBPF01000114.1:0-987 GCF_002299355.1 Catenibacterium sp. UBA627 | reverse complement strand
CCATAGAAATAACATTCACCTAATAGTACAGTTGAAGATCCTATATGTTTTTCTTTTGAAAAATAGTTAAATGCCTTTTCATAATTCACATTATTAAATCTTTCAAAATAATATAAACAACCTAAATAATATGAAGCCCCTGGATCTTTTATAGAATAATATCCATCACGTAGTGCTTTATCAATAAAGTTGAATATATCATTATCCATTAAGTGATTCTTATCTGCTTTCATAAGTTCTTTCGCAAGTTCTTTAGGTGGTATAGTAATTTCCCTCTTTTCATCATCAAGATAGAGATATAGTATATGTGCTGTTTCAGGACATGCACTATGATTATAAATTGCACGATTCAATCTCTCATATGCTACATCTAGAGTCATAAGCCATTCTTTTTCCACATTAATCATCTCCTATCAATAATCTTCATCTACTTCATCAAACCCATCATCTACACCTTGTCTATAAGAAGAATCATTACGATACCTATCATGATCATAATCACCATCATCTATTGCTGAATTATAGCCATCATTATATGTATTAGAAGACCCAGGTAATTCAATACTTGGGTAATAATTCTTAGGTTCTGATGGAGTGTAATTATAATAGCTTGATTCGGGATTATTTCGTTCATATACTACTTTGTCATCAATTGTGAGCCTATCAACATCTATCTCGTTTTCTATCATATACTTATGCTTTTTACCAGATAATTCCAGTACATAATCATAATCTTGCAATGACACTATTCTTCCATCTGATTGAAAAGGTTCACCAAACCAATATATTTTAGAACGATTTTCATAATACTCATTCTTTTTCTCATGAACCTCTAGCATCATATTTAATAATTCTTTTGCACCACGCTTGGATTTAATAGCTGAATCATAATAATCATCAATTACCTGACTAGAATAAGTAACGTATAGTTCATATTCAGGTACATAAAATGTTTTGCTGTATTCAGTATAGGAACAACGATCCACA
>NZ_DBPF01000117.1:8789-12936 GCF_002299355.1 Catenibacterium sp. UBA627 | reverse complement strand
TTATCACCCATTTTTACAATACCATCTCTTTATTTAAAAAACCTTAAAAGAAATCTTAAGAATTCTTAAACATAAAACTTACAAAAATTAAGCGTTATTAAGAAAATATTAAGCCTAAAATTAAGGTTTATTTCTTACAATAGTAGCGAGGTGAAAATCATGACACGAAAAGACAAACGCACTCTTTGTCTATTAGGTCTATTAAGCATTGTATCCGTATTCCTGTTTACAACTCATGTCTTTGGAAACAGGGTTGACTGGTATAGCCAGCATGTCGTTATTGGGGATGCATTAAGACATGCCATAAGAAGTGAAGGAACACTTTTTCCTACCTATATTAAAGAATTGATGGGTGGAGGCAATATCTATCATTTCTCATATTATGGCTATTTAAGACCTGACATACTCATAGGTGCATTACTTATACATATTGATATGCAGACAATTATCATTGCGTATAGTGTATTGATGATGACATTGTCTGTTTTATGCTGTTATATCTTCTTAAGACAGCATACCAAAGATGAGAACATCTGCATTTTTGTCAGTTTACTTGTATTATTATCAAGTATCTTCTTTCATTCTCATAAACAGATCATGTTTGTGAATTATATGCCTTTCTTATTTTTAGCTTTAATCAGTATTGAAAAGAAGAACTTTCTGGCTTTTACACTATGTGGGAGTTTAATTGTACTTCATAGTTATTTCTATTGTATTGGATGCTTTATTGTATGTTTTATCTATTTACTTTATCGTCATCCAGGTGAATGGAAGAAGCTCTTTGTCTCTTATATACTCATTGTCTTATTGACAGCAATACTGACGATCCCTACATTACTTGTTATTTTAGGCAATGGGAAATCTGGGGCTCCTACACAGCTTGCTTCTCTATTTATTCCTTCACTTAATTTAAAAGGACTTCTTTATAGTGAATATGGGTGTGGACTCACTTATATCTCTTATATACTCTTAGTTCTCGCATTAAGTGATAAACAGTTACAGAAGCTTTCAGCTGTATGTCTTGTATCATTCTACTCTCCATTTGTATGGTTTATTATGAATGGCTTCTTATATGCAAGAAGTAAGATCATGCTTGTCTTTATACCACTCGTCGCTTATATCATGTGTATGATGTTTGTTAAGATTAAAGAGGGAAATATCAAACTCTCTAAGTATTCTCTTGTACTACTTATTATTCCAGTATTTTTCATTAAATACCCACTTTTAGCATTTATAGATTGTCTCTTTGTGATTCTTCTTTTATTACAGAAAAGAAAGAATCTTATTTATGCTTATCTTGTTATACCGTTGTTGGTTGTGTCCTGTACAAACTGTCCATCCTCTTTCTATCAGCCTAAGAAGTATGAAAAGAATGTATCACAGTTAGTAAGAAGAAATAAGATAGTCACTGCAGCCGATCTCACTACAAGACAGAATGTCAATCAGACATATGGGAATAGAATAAATCGTGTATCAGGTTATACATCAACAAATAATAAATACTACAACACATTCCTATTTGATACATTAAGAATACCTATTCCGACAAATAACCGTGTCGCCCAGAATGATACCGACAATATCTTCTACTTAAGAACACTAGGTATTGATACAGTGATATCTAAAAGACAGGCTCCTTATGGTTATTCTTTAAAAGACCAGGCTAAGAAGGTTAAGCTTTACCAATCCAATACAGCCTTACCACAGGCCTATGCAACAAGTTCATTAATGAGTGAGAAGCAGTTTAAACAGCTCTCTTATCCTTATACATTGGATACATTAATGAATTGTGCCATTGTGAATAAAGGTAATAGTCACTACAAAAGTCAATTTGTAGAAGAAAATCCAGGATTTAAGAAATCCTATCATATTAAAAACAAACAGAAGATAGAATTGACACTTAAGCGCCAGACAAACAATGAAATCGTTGTATTAGAATGTGATATTGTCAACAACAGACCTGAAAAAGGTGTCTCTATCACAGTCAATGGAATGAAAAATAAGCTAGCAAGTATTACAAACCCTTATTATCATCCGCATACACATTTCACATTTGTCACTACTACAAACCAATTAAAGGTTTCTTTATCTAAAGGAAACTATTTGATTAAGAATATCAAGATGCATACATTACCTGCATCAGCCTTAAATCAAAAAGTAGATGCCTTAAAGATAAAGAAAACTTTTCATGTTTTAGAAGGAAACATCCATGTATCAAAAGATGGTTACTTCATTACCCGTATTCCTTATGAAAAAGGTTACCGTCTTTATGTTGATAATAAAGAAGTCAATATTGAAAAAGTGAATCAAGCTTTTATTGGATGTCCTATAAGTGAAGGATCTCATCAAGTAAAGATCACCTTTAGTCCACCTGGATATACTCTTGCATGTATTACAAGTGGTGCAGGCGTTATTTTATTAATTATATTCTATGTCTATGGAAGGAGTTATTTAAATGGATAAAATCAGTATTATCGTTCCTTGTTTTAATGAAGAGGACGTTGTTTCTATGTTCTATCAGGAAACGACTAAACAATTACATCGTATACCAGATATCGACTATGAACTATTATTTATAAATGATGGGTCTAAAGACCATACAGCATCAGTCTTAAAAGAACTTGCTGAAAAAGATAGCCATTGTTTCTATTTCACATTCTCTCGTAATTTTGGGAAAGAAGCAGCCATGTTTGCAGGATTAGAAAAGGCTACAGGTGACTATGTTGTTATCATGGATGCCGACTTACAGCATCCACCTAGACTTCTACCTGACATGTATCATGCCTGTAAATATGAAGGCTATGATTGTGCAGCAGGTAAAAGAGTAGACCGTACTGGAGAAGGAAGACTTCGTAACTTCCTTTCTCATTCCTTCTACAAAGTCATTCAGAAATTAACAAAGATGGATATGGATGATGGTGCAGGGGACTTTAGAATGATGTCTCGTCAGATGGTGGATGCCATACTAGAACTCAAAGAATATAACAGATATATGAAAGGCTTATTCTCTTTTGTAGGTTTTGATACAAAATGGATTGAATTCCATAATGTAGAAAGAGCCGCAGGGCAGACAAAATGGAACTTTACGAGTCTATTCTCTTATGCCTTTAAAGGTATCTTCTCTTTTTCGGCAACACCTATTACTTTTGCAGGTATTATAGGTACATTCCTGATTTTCTTATCTCTTATTATTAGTGTGATCTCTGTAGTGATGCACTATCATACATTAGTGATCAATCTTATTCTTTTCTTAAGTGGTGTCCAGTTGATCTTTGTTTCCATACTTGGTCAGTATTGTACATCATGTTACTTTGAAACAAAGAAAAGACCAATCTATATTATTAAAGATACAAATAGAAAATATTAAGGATATATGGTAATATTTGTGAGGAGGGATAAAAAATGAACAAAAGACTATATCGCTCAGCACATGATCGTATGTTAGCAGGCGTTTGTGGAGGAATTGCAGAATACTTCCAGATTGATCCTACTTTAGTAAGATTAGGATGGGTTGCATTTACAGCACTTGGAGGAAGCGGTATTCTTGCATATATTATTCTTGCGGTTATTGTACCAAGTGAATACTAAAAAGAAGGTTCGTGTTAGAACCTTCTTTTTTTGGGTTAGATAGTTGTTATTCTTGTGCAATCTTGTCTGTTTCATCAAAGATATAACGCATTAATCCTCTGTCTTTTTTATAAGACTTTTTAAGTTTTACATAGAGTTCTAATGCATCTTCATCTTTCATTTTAGGAAGATTACTTTTTAAAATTAAGAAGCATTCTTCTTCATAGGGATTACTTAAAATTTTCAGATCTAACATAAAAATCATCTCCTCGAATAATAAAAAACAATGAGATATTCCTTGCTATATATATTATAATACAAATAAAATGATTTGTAATAAATAATATAACAAAGATGTAATTTTTTTATTCTACATGATGGATTGAAACTATGGTAAAATGAATGCAAGTAGGTGAAAAAGTATGGATGAAAGAAGCAGAAAGACACTTTATATTATTATCTGGGTTGTTATTGCGACATTACTTGGGACGATATATGGAAGTTATGTCACACCCTATAAGACACATCTGGTGTTTGGGGCCACTTATATGACCATGAATAACCCTTTTTATGAAGTAAT
>NZ_DBPF01000117.1:0-8657 GCF_002299355.1 Catenibacterium sp. UBA627 | reverse complement strand
GGTGGATGGAATCTTTGTGAATCCTATTGTTTCTAATAAGCTGACTTCTTTAGAATCAGCAAGAAAAGCTGGAATACCTGTTATCGCAATTGATGCTGCGGTTGATAATGGTGATTTTATAGATTGCACGATTGAATCAGATAATTATGATGCGGGTGTATTATGTGCACAAGATATGATGAAGAGGCTTCAATCAGCAAATATCGTCTTATTAAAGCATTCCACTGCTGAATCAGCAAAATCTAGAATTCAAGGCTTTATAGACACAATTAAAAATAATCCACAATATCATATTGTGGATTCTGCGGAATGTGAAGGACAGCTTGAACGTGCGATGCCGGTGATGCAGAATGTTCTAGAAAGACACTCTAAAGTAGATGTTGTTATGTCTTTAAATGATCCTTCAGCTTTAGGTGCTTTGGCCGCTATTGAGTCAATGAAGCGCACAAATATTCTTGTTTATGGTGTGGATGGCACACCAGATTTGAAGTCACTCATTAAGCAGAGTCCTTTAGTGGCAGGGACTGCCGCTCAGTCACCTATCCAGTTTGGCAGATTAGCCGCAAAGAATATGTATTCTATTCTCAATAGAAAAGATGTGCCTGAAATAATAGAGGTCCCTGTGACACTTATCACAAAAGACAATATTGATACCTTCAATGTCAGGGGGTGGCAGTAATGTTAGAACAATTTAATTTAAAAAGAATACGTGCAATAATGATGTTCTGGAATCTCGTCATGATTACAAGTTATGCAATGATATTCATGTTTAGTACCAAGTATATTATTATGAATAATATCTCACGAGACTTTCTGAGTTCTCTTAACTATATTCCTACAAACCCATCCATTATTTTCTTTAAATCATTGATTTTATATATAATCATCATGATACTTATGAATTTCTTTGATCATCGTGTTAAGGAATATCCATTTGAGAATATTCTCTTTCTACTTATTGAAACACTTATAGGCTTTATTATTATGAAATCATTGTATTTCATTTATAGTGGTATTATCTATTTGATATTCAGTGATGCATTATTTAGATTTAAAGAGAATAAATATGTTAAGTGGCTGACTATTCCGTTAAGTCTAATTCTTATTATTTCTAACTATAATTTCTTCAGTATATTATTTCCTCTTGTGAATGCTGATGCATATCTCAATGTGTATACAAGTACGACAAGAGGGTTATTACAGGTAGGAATCAATTTACTAGATATTGTGAATTTATTGTTCTTTATTTTATTCTTGATGATTTATATTGCGAATGAAGTACAGGAAAATGAACGTATGACACAGGAATTAATCATGGTTCATCAAGTCAATCATGAATTAGAGAATTATGCTGCAGTAAGTGAAAAGATTGCAGAAGATAAAGAAAGAAAAAGACTGGCTCGTGAAATACATGATACATTAGGACATGCATTAACAGGAATTGCAGCAGGTGTTGATGCCTGTATTGCGATGATCGATATCAATCCGCAGGCAACCAAACAACAATTGATGGTTATCAGTAAAGTTGTAAGGCAGGGAATCGTGGATGTACGTAATTCATTGAATAAATTACGACCTGGTGCTTTAGAACAGCATGGCTTTAAAGGCGCATTAGAAAATATGATTGAAGAATTCACCAGTGTCAGTGATCTAGAAATCACCTTAGACTATCGTCTTGAGAAGGTGGACTTTGAGAATACAAAAGAAGATATTTTATTTAGAGTCATTCAGGAAAGTATTACTAATGCAGTAAGGCATGGAGATGCAACGCATATTAATATTTCTATATATATAGAAGATCGGAAATTGAAACTAGAAATCCAGGATAATGGACAGGGATGTGAAGAGATTCATTATGGCTTTGGATTAAAACAGATGACAGAACGTTTATCTATGATCAATGGAAAAGTGACATATGATGGACATCATGGTTTCTTAACAGTGGTCACAATTCCAATGCAGGAGGGAGAACTTTATGATTAAAGTAATGATTGCGGATGATCAGGAACTGATTAGAGAATCATTGAAGATAGTATTAGGTACACATGAGGATATAGATGTAGTGGGGACTGTATCTGATGGGTTTGAAGTATTAAAATGTTTAGAAAAAAATGTTGTTGATGTTATTTTAATGGATATTCGTATGCCAAAGATGGATGGTGTAATAGCGACAAAAGAAGTGAAATCTAAGTATCCTGATACAAAGATTATTATTTTGACAACATTTGATGATGATGATTTTGTTTTTAGTGCTTTGCGTTATGGGGCAAGTGGTTATTTATTAAAAGGTGTATCGATGGATGAACTCTATAAAGCGATTGTGACAGTCAATACGGGAGGCGCAATGATCAATCCTGATATTGCGACAAAAGTCTTCAGTATGTTCTCTAAGATGCAGCAGAACAACTATGCAATACAAGTAGATGAAAAGGATGTAGAAACATTAAGCAAGCCGGAGTGGAAAGTGATCCAGCATGTGGGCTATGGCTTATCCAATAAAGAAATTGCCCAGAAACTCTTCTTATCTGAAGGAACTGTAAGAAATTACTTGAGTTCTATCCTCTCTAAATTAAATTTAAGAGACCGCACACAGCTGGCTATATGGGCAGTAGAAAGTGGTCTTATGACAAGGACGTTTGATGATGAATAGGTCAAAGATTTTTCTCGTTATTGTTGTTTTTTCACTCTTTTTCATGATTGTCGCAAATTACCCAGATACAATTACCTTGGAGTTAGGTGTTTTCTCAGGAAGCAACTGGGATGTACCAAGCGGAGAGAGCTATAAAATCATTGATGGCGCTATAGAACGATTTGAAAAGAAATATCCAGGGGTTAAAGTGAAGTATGAGAGTGGAATCATGAAGAATGATTATTCTTCATGGCTTTCAGATAAGATTGTCAAGGGAGAAGAACCGGATGTTTTTATGATTCTTGATGATGATTTTAATACATTGAGTTCTATCGGTGCACTTGCTAAAATAGACAGTTATACGTCTTTTGATCAGAATTTTAGTACGGATGATTATTATTCCAGTGTTTTAAAAGCCGGAACGTATTCGAAAAGTCAATATGCACTGCCTTATGAATGTAATCCGACATTGATGTTTGTGAATAAGACCCTTCTGGAAAATTGTCATATTCAGATGCCTGATAATGATTGGACATTGGATGATTTCTATTCTATATGTAAAAAGGTAAGTGAGTATTCTTCAAATTATTATGGCTATTATGATTATGGATGGCTTGATTCTATTTATGCATATGGTGCACAGGTCTTTAACGAAAAGGGAACGAAATGTTATCTAGACCAGAGTGCTGTGAAGCGTGCTATAGAATTTTATCGTAAACTCAATAATTTAAATGAAGGACATACAGTCACATCTGAAGAATTTGATAAAGGGTTAGTTGCTTTTTCACCTCTTTCTTTAGCTGTATATCGTACATATAAGCCCTATCCATGGCGTATTAAAAAGTATTCTACATTTGAATGGGATTGTTTAAAGATGCCTACTGCCTCAAAGAATCAGGGAAGTGCACAGGTGTCTACATTATTGATGGGTATGAGTGCAAAATCATATCATAAATCACAGGCTTGGAATCTATTAAAAGAATTATGTCATGATCAAACAACTCAGCATTCTTTAACACAATACTCTCAAGGAATTTCTCCTTTGAAGAAAGTTGCACAGTCACAAACAATCATTGATATGCTCGATGAAGAAACAGGTGATTCTAAAATCAGTATATCGTTATTAAATCAGGCATTACTGGGCGCACGTAACCGTGAAAAGTTTAAGAAATATGATGGGGCGAAGACGATGATTGATACCAATATGATAAAGATGATTCATTCAAGTGATGATTTCGATCTCTCTTTAATAGAATTACAAAAACAAGTGAATAAATACCTGAATGAATAGAGTGGCTTGGCCACTCTTTTTTTAATATGACAAATGTCATATTGAAGTCATGACTTTTGACAGATGGAATGAAAGCGTTTGAATGCTAGAATGTAGTCACAGGAGGAGAAAAGAAATGAAATATGTAGTACTTGTAAGCCATGGTGAGTTTGCTAAGGGATTAGCCAATGCACTTGCTATGTTAGCTGGAGAAAAGAAAGAAGTTATTGCAGTTGGATTAGAAAATGGTAAGACTGCAGATGAATTCGCAGAAGTATTCAAAGAAGCAGTAAGTCCAATTACTGCAGAAGATGAAATCATTCTTCTTGGTGACTTAATTGGTGGATCACCATTAACTACTGCACTCAATGTAATCAATGAAAAAGGTTTAACAAATAATACAGTTGTCCTTGGTGGTATGAACCTTCCACTTGCATTAACTACAGTATTAATGAAGGATAACATGGATAAGGAAATGCTTCCTCAGGCAGTACTTGGTGAAGCACATGAAGCATTAAAAGAATTTAAGCTCGCATCAGAAGATGATGACGAAGAAGACGATATTTAAGGAGGAAAACAAAAATGTCAGTTTCATTTATTCGTATTGATGACCGTATGATTCATGGTCAGACTTGTACTCGCTGGGCAAGAGAATATCCATGTGATGGATTAATTGCTGTTAATGATAAAGCAGCAGATAACAGCGTATTAAAGGCTGCTTATAAAGCTGCAAGTGGTAAAAAGACATTTGTCTGGACACTTGATGCTTTCGCTAAGAAATCTCAGAAGGTATTAGACTCTGATACTCAGTATTTCTTAATCACTAAGAATCCTGTTGATATGGCTACAATCCTAGTAGATCAGGGATTCAAGTGTGGTATTGATACAGTTATTGTTGGTCCTTGTAATGACCGTGAAGGCGCTGTAAAGCTTGGTAATAACCAGTCTATTACTCAGGAAGAAGCAGATGCATTCGAAAGAATTTCTAAAGCAGGTTATAAAATCAAATTTGCCTTATTACCAGATGTATCAATTGGTACATGGGATGACTTCAAAGGTAAATTCGGTTATTAACAAATATTATATTTAAGGGAGAAAGAAATTATGGAAATTAGTTGGTTTCAAGCTGCCCTACTTGGTTTATTTGCTTGTTTATCAAGTATGCCAGGTCTAGGTGGTACTTCTATTGGTAACTACACATTAGGTAGACCTTTAGTTGGTGGTTTAGTTTGTGGTATTATCTTAGGCGATTTAAAGACAGGTATTCTTGTTGGTATCGCTATGCAGTTAGTTTATATCGCATTAGTTACTCCTGGTGGAACAGTATCTGCAGACGTTCGTGCTGTCAGCTACATTGGTATTCCACTTGCAATGATTGCGATTCATTCTTATGGTTTAGATCCTGCTTCAGTTAAAGCTCAGGGTCTTGCTACTTCATTTGGTACAATGGTTGGTACATTAGGTACAGTATTATTCTATGGAACAGCGACTATCAACTTAGCATGGCAGCATATTGGCTGGACTGCAGTTGAAAAAGGTGATTTCAAGAAATTATATACAGTTGACTGGGTACTTCCTTGGATCTCACATATCATTTGTTCATTCATTCCAACATTAATCATGTGTAAAATGGGTGCACCAATGGTTGAATTAATCAAGAACTACTTACCAATGGATGGTCTTGCTATGAAGACTTTATTCACTGTTGGTTCATTATTACCATGTGTCGGAATTGCTATCTTATTAAAACAGATTGTTACTAAAGCAGTAGATTTCATCCCATTCTTCTTTGGTTTCACTTTAGCTGCTTCACTTGGCATTAACTTAGTATCTGCAACATTAATTGCTGCATTATTCGCTTTAATCAATTACAAGATCAAAATGCTTTCTTTATCAAAAACAGCTGTTGTTGCTGCAGATGATTTAGATGATGATGACGAGGAGGATATCTAAAATGGAAAAGAAGATTTCAAAGAAAACTCTATCAAAATCATTCCATCATTGGTATTATGGTAACCTTACATGTTTCTCACAGGAACATATGCAGACTTTTGGTTATTTAACATCAATGTTACCAATTATCGAAGAGTTATATGACAAAAAAGAAGATCAGGCAAAAGCTTTAAAAACATATACAGCTTTCTTTAACACTGAACCTCAGTTAGGTACTGTTATCGTTGGTGTAACTGCTGGTCTTGAAGAAGCACGTGCAAACGGTGCTGAAGACGTAGATGATGAAACAATCAATGGTTTACGTGCTGGTTTAATGGGTCCAATCGCTGGTATTGGTGACTCATTAGTTGTAGGTACTGTTATTCCTATCTTATTAGGTATCGCTTTAGGTATGAGTACTGGAGGTTCTCCTCTTGGTGCTATCTTCTATATCATCGTATGGAACTTATTCGCATACTTTGGTATGAAATTCTTATATTTCAAAGGTTATGAACTTGGTGGTAAAGCCGTAGACTTCTTAGTAGGTCCTCAGGGTGAAGCACTAAGAGAATCTATCACAATGCTTGGTGGTATCGTTATTGGTGCTGTTGCAGCTACTTGGGTAAGTATCAAAACTTCATTCACAATGACTGCAGCTGGTGCAACTAAACCTTTCTTAGAATTACAGAAAACATTAGATGGTGTTTATCCTGGATTCTTAACAGCAGTATTCGTTATTCTTTGCTGGTATCTATTAGCTAAGAAGAAAATGTCTCCTATCAAAGTAATGTTATTACTTGTAGTCATTGCTTTTGTAGGTGTAGTCGTTGGATTCTTCAACCCTGGATTAAAATACTAATATAAAGGAGCGTTCTATCATGAATAAAGAGCTTAAATCACATTATGTAGAAGAAGTAAAATATCAAACAAAGATGCTTAACAACTTAAAGAGATGGCTAAAGTGTTCAATCATTTTTTCCTCATTATTCCTTACGTTCATTTTATTTGGACCTACATCTCTCATAACAAGAATCGTAGGTATTGTTGGTATGGTGCTTTGTGTAATCATATCTGTGATTATTGGGCTTGGAATTAGAAATGGTAGAAACAACGTCAATAAGATATTAGATTTAATTCAATAATCCTATCAACTTATAAATTCAATTATATGAGCATCACTGATTGTGATGCTCATTTTTTTGGAGGTAACAATATGTATCAATGTATATTAAGTGATATTGATGGCACATTACTTACAGATGACCATCGTATAAGTCCTAAAACAAGAGACGCTATTAAATCTTTAGATATTCCTTTTTTACCTGTCTCTGCAAGAAGTCCAGAAGGTATCTATCCAATACTGAAAGAGAATGATATTGTTTGTCCAATGATCTGTTTTAGTGGAGGACTCATCTTAAATGAAAAGGGACAGGTATTATATGAAAATGGGATGAACTATAAACAGGCAGAAGAAGTCATTACTTTTATTAAAGAAAAGAAGTTTGATTGTACTATTAATATTTATGCATTACATGATTGGCTAGTTGAGGACAAAGATGATCCTCGTGTATTAAGAGAAGAACGTATAGTAAAAGCAGAAGCACAGAAAGGTACACTTTCTTCTTTAGATCCTTCTAGAAAAATACATAAGCTATTATGTATGTGTAATCCTCTTTATACAAAAGAGATAGAAAGAAGCTTAAAAGACAGATTTCCTCATTGTTCTATTGCCTGCTCTTCAGATATCTTAATAGAAATCATGAATGAAGGAGTCACTAAAGCAGATGCCATTAATCATCTATGTGACTATTATTCTATTAATAAACAGGATATTGTCGCTTTTGGTGATAACTATAATGATAAAGAGATGTTAGAGAGTGTAGGAATGGGTATTGCGATGGGAAATGCGCCTGATGATATTAAAAATATCGCAAAAGACGTAACAAGTACCAATAATCAAGATGGTATTTTCAAAGCTTTACATAAATTAAATATTATATAGAAGAAATCTCCGGATAGATGTAGTATAATGTAAGCAATTACGGAGGAATAAAATATGAAAAGATTATTGAATTGTACAACAAGTGAAATGCTTGCAATGAATGGAGAAGAATTAAAACAGTCTATTCTTGCATGTGAAGGAAGAACTGTCATGACTGAAACAGTAGTGGCTATTCCGCCATTATTAGGAGACTTAACGAATGCGGAACTTGCTGTTTCTTTTGGTAGCGATATGGTTCTTTTAAATGTATTTGATTGCAATAATCCAGTGATCAATGGTTTACCAGAATGTGATGAACCAGTTAAGAAGTTACAGGAATTGATTGGTAGACCAGTAGGATGTAACCTTGAACCAGTAGACTTAGATGCTGATATGCTTGAAGAAAGACAGACAATTGCGTCTGGTAGACAGGCAACTGCTGAAACATTTAAGAAAGCACAGGAATTAGGATTCAACTTCATCTGTTTAACAGGTAACCCAGGTGTTGGCGTATCTAATCATTCTATTGCAGCTGCAATTAAAGAAGCCAAGAAATATTTCAAGGGCCTCATTATTGCCGGTAAGATGCATGGTGCAGGTGTCAATGAACCTGTTGTAGATTTAGAAGCAATCAAGGAATTCATTGATGCAGGGGCTGATGTCATCTTAATGCCAGCTGTGAATACTGTTCCTGGATTATCTGAAGCAACAGTTACTAAAGCATGCGAATATATTCATGCACATAACGCTTTAGCATTATCTGCAATCGGTACAAGCCAGGAAGGTGCAGATACTGAAACAGTCAGAGAAATCGCTATTGTGAATAAAAGATGTGGTGTAGACAT
>NZ_DBPF01000026.1:14540-14804 GCF_002299355.1 Catenibacterium sp. UBA627 | reverse complement strand
ACTCTAGAGGCAATATTGACTGCAGAGAGAATACCTATCAAACATATTTCTCTTGTCTTATTGTTCAATGTTGACATAATACCAGATGACTGTGTCTCCTGCTTTCACTTTATAGGCTCCTGCCCCAATATTAGGTGGTGTACCATTCACTTTATACATCCATCCAGAACTTGGTCCATGATCAAATTCCTTTAATCCATCTATACCTGATACATAAACAGTAGAACCAAACCCTTTTGTAGAGATACTCTTACCATTCTGTTT
>NZ_DBPF01000026.1:14166-14320 GCF_002299355.1 Catenibacterium sp. UBA627 | reverse complement strand
TCTTGTTTACTAGAAGCGGATTTTGTCTCTGTTTTCTTTATTTCCTGCTTCTTAGTCTCTTGTTTACTAGAAGAATCAGATGATTTTGTATCAGTCTTCTTTGATTCTTCTTGTGACTCTATTTGTTTTGTTTCTTCTTTTTTAGAAATATCTT
>NZ_DBPF01000026.1:5721-14087 GCF_002299355.1 Catenibacterium sp. UBA627 | reverse complement strand
CCACGATAAGCTGTAAAGCCAAATATAAAGAGAAAAGCGATTGCGACAAAGGCAATCGCTAATTTTTTAGTCGTGAATTTCTTCATTACTTCTTCTTACTTTTTATAGTTAATGCAATCACACCAATTGCCGCAATTGCAGCCACTACATAAGCCATCACATTAGTATTGTCGCCTGTGTTGACTTTCTTTACTGTTTCTTTATTTGGTTCTGTTGTAGCTGTTGTTTCTGGTTTAGTTGTACTAGGTGTTGTTTCTGGCTTTACAGCTGGTTTAGTTGTAGTAGTACCAGGTTTAGTCTCAGGTTTTTCTGGTGTAGTACTATTTGAGATAGTCTTTGTATAATCTTTTCTTGCCTTTAATACAAAGCTTCCGTTATTGATGACACCAAGTGCTCTTGCTCCTTCTAATGATGCATAAGCGTTTGGTTCAAGCTGGTATGTGTTATAGTTTAATGCATTGAATGTACCATCTTCATTCTGATAAGAAAGAAGATAGTTATATGCCTGATTATCTAATTTATAACCAGCCACATGTAATCCTTCTAATACACAAGACTGTGTATCTGCATTACCGCCCCATCCAATATCATAAGAGCCATCTTTACTATTTAACTTAGACTGTACAAAAGTATATGCTTTTGAGATAGCGGCATCATAAGTAGAACGTCCTGCAACACTTAATGCTTCCATAGCCCATCCAGTTGTATCTAGATCCGCATTTGGGCCCTGGTATTCATACCAATATGCACCATTGTCCATGGCCATAGTTGAAAGCTTATCTGCAACAGTTTTTGTTTTATCTGAATTCACTGTTTCTAAAGCCATTAATGTCCAAATAGTAGCTCCACATCCACCATTTTTATCATCTGTAAGAGTACCATCAGCCTGTACTCTGTTTTCTAAGATTTCTACTAAGTTAGTCTTATTGAAATCTGCAGGGTTATCCCCTAATAAAGAAATCGCAATAATAGATTTAGCAAGATCGCCATAAGATGCAGTTATATAATCTACATCCTTAAAGTTTTCTAATAAAGAATCAGCTTTACCATCTGCTTCAAATCCTGCTGCTTCATACGCAATAACGGCATCAGGACTATCTAAAGTAATTGTCTTTAAATAGTTCTGTGATTTGACTAACGCATCATCACTCGCAAAAGCGGCTGAGAATGATAACGCAAAAGTTAATGCGATTGAAGTTATAACTGTCAATATTCTTCTCACTTTTATTCTCCTCCAAATACTTTATCCGCAAAACGCACTGTTTCCATTGCGTCTTTCGCATAACAATCTGCACCGATACGATCTGCATATTCCTGAGTCATAACGGCTCCACCTACAACTGTAAGTGTATCAGGCTTCTTTTCCTTCAACAACTTAATTGTATCTTCCATACTCACAACTGTCGTTGTCATTAAAGCACTGAGTCCTACAAGTTTTACATCTTCTTTAATCGCTGTATCCACAATTTGTTCTGGTGGTACATCTTTACCAAGATCAATAACATCATAGCCATAGTTTTCTAACATGACTTTCACAATATTCTTTCCGATATCATGAATATCACCTTTAACTGTCGCAATGATGATTTTTCCTTTCATTTCTCTTGGTTTTCCTGCCATGGAATCCTTAATGACTGCGAAAGCAGCTTTGGCTGCTTCTGCACTCATTAACAACTGTGGCAGGAAGATTGTGCCTTTTTCAAAGCCTTTACCTACTTCATCAAGGGCAGGAATCAATTCTTCATTGATGATTTCTAATCCTTCTTTAGACTCAAGCTGTTTCTTTGTAGCTTTACCTGCATTTTCACTCATACCACGCTTGATACTTTCATATAACGACATATCAACCGCTTCACTCTTTATAGGAGTGGCTGGTGCACTATTTCCATAGGCACTAATATATTCTGTAAAGTTTGTATCGAGTCCACTTAAGGCAAGATAGGCACGATATGATTTCATCATTGCTTCTGATGAAGGATTGATGATTGCACAGCTAAGTCCTGACTGCATCGCCATAGTAAAGAAGTTCGCATTCACAATGGGTCTTTGTGGAAGACCAAAAGAGATATTAGAGACACCTAGAATAGAATGTCCATGAAGTTCATCTCTAATAATACGTAGTGTTTCTAATGTCGCAATGGCAGAAGTAGGATCTGATGAAATAGTCATAGCGAGTCCATCGATTACGATGTCTTTAGGTTCAATACCATATTTACCTGCTTCTTTATAAATTTTCTTCGCAATACGAATACGATCTGCCGCATTATCAGGAATACCATCTTCGTCTAAGGCAAGTCCTACGACAACACCACCGTATTTCTGAACAAGAGGGAAAACAGCATCCATGGATTCCTGTTTACCATTGACTGAGTTAATCATGGCTTTCCCATTATAGTGTCTTAAAGCTGCTTCTAAGGCGATTGGATCTGATGTATCAATCTGTAATGGCAATGCAATGACAGATTGTAATTTTTTCATCACTTCTACCATCATCTTAGGTTCATCAATTTCTGGTAAACCTACATTAACATCTAGAATATGTGCCCCTGCATCTTCCTGTTTTAAACCTTCAGATAAAATATAGTTAATATCTCCATCACGTAAGGCCTGTTTAAATTTCTTTTTACCTGTTGGATTAATACGTTCACCAATAATCACTGGCTTAGGTCCTATTTCTACAGCCTGTGAGAATGAAGTCACAACACTCATATTCTTCTTTACAGGTGGTTCAATAGGTAAATCTTTCACTAATTCAATAGTTTTAGAGAGATATTCTGGTGTTGTTCCACAACATCCTCCAAGAACATGTACATTCAAAGAGGCAATATCTTTCATCTCTGATGCAAATTCATCTGCATTCATATCATAATATGTATGACCTTCATCATCAGTCTGAGGTAAACCCGCATTTGGTGTCACAATAATTGGTGTAGAAGAAACTTTAATCATTCTTTCTACAAAAGGTTTAATTTGTGTTGGACCTAATGAACAGTTAATACCCAATGCATCAATATGTAACCCTTCAAGTAAGGCAACAACTGATTCAGGTGTACCACCTGTCAACATCTTACCTTTTTCATCAAATACGACAGTGGCACATACTGGAAGATCTGAATGTTCCTTAGCGGCTAGTACTGCAGCTTTTAATTCATAGCTATCCTGCATTGTTTCAATAAGGATCACATCTGCCCCCGCTTTAGTTCCATACTCAATGACTTCTGCATAGATATCCACTGCATCATCAAATGATAAATCTCCTAGTGGTTCTAAGAGTTTACCTGTAGGACCTAAATCAAGCGCAATCAAGGCATCAGCACGTCCTGTAAGTTCTCTTGCCTTTTTTGCATGTTCTACTGCTTTTGTAACTATTTCTTCTAGATTATCAGGATATTTCAATCTATTGGCACCAAATGTATTGGTGTTGATGATATCACACCCTGCTTCTAGATAACCTTTATTTAATTCTACAATCTTTTCTGGATGAATGATATTCCATGTTTCAGGTAATTCACCAGCCTGTAAGCCCCAGCTTTGAAGTACTGAACCGGTACCGCCATCCCAGAATAACCATTCTTTTGTCAGTCTTTCTTTAAATCCCATTACTCTCCCCTCCTGAATTCACATTGTGCAGGACAATTGGCACAGTCTTTTGTATGACGTGGCTGTGCATGATGTGTAATACCAATGATCGCCGTCACTGATTTGGATGGGACCATTAAGAGACTTTCTAATAAACTGATACCAATCTTATCCATCTTTAATATACGCATAAAATCTTTTTGATGATCTAATGCAAGATCTCCATAACCAGGCGAAAAGCGTGGCTTTAAGAATTCATTATTCTTATGAGCCTCCTGATTGAGTTCTTCATTCACTTCATCACAATACGCTTCTATCATCGCTGCCCCCGCTGCTTGATAGATTACTGCATCACTCATCTTAGTCAGTTCTGTACGTTTAATTAAACGATCGACTTCTATTCCAATTGTAGCTGCAAAGAGATAAACGGCATGACAGCCTTTTAAGTTATTCTCTAGATTACGACTATGAATCACCATATCACCAATGGTGATTGTATGGTTCTCTATTGTGACAGGAAATCTTTTCACAATATGACGTGGTACAGCTGTTTTCTGTAATACTTCTATACAGTGATCAAGTGCGTTATTGATTTCTGTAAGGTCACCTTCAATGGATTGACGGTATCCTAAATAACGTAAAGCTTCTTTACGATTGATATCTATCATTTGAGAAGCTCCGATAAATTATTCATAATACCTTCAGCAACATCTGGCTTATTCATAGTATAAACATGAATATGTTTTACACCATTCGCAATCAAATCAATAATCTGTTCAGAAGCATAAATAATACCTACCTGCTTCATGATTTCTGGATTATCACCAAACGCATCTACCATCATCTTAAAACGATAAGGAATAATAGATGTACCTGACATCTGTACAGCACGACTTACCTGCTTCGCATTTGTGATAGGCATAATACCAGCCACTACAGGTACATTTATTCCTGCTTCCTTGATCTTATATAAGAAGTTATAGAAAACATTGTTGTCAAAAAACATCTGTGTTGTTAAGAAATCTGCCCCCGCTTCTACCTTCTCTTTTAGATGCTGGATATCTTCCTTAATACTAGGTGATTCTACATGTCCTTCTGGATAACATGCTGCCCCAATACAGAAATCACCTTTCTCTTTCAATTCTTTAATTAACTGACAGGCATACTGGTAATCTTCTCCCACCTTACCATCAGAGGGAATATCTCCTCTTAATGCCATGATGTTTTCAATACCATTCTCTTTAAACTGTTCTACCATGGATTCTACATGTTCTCTTGTAGAAGAGACACATGTCAAATGCGCCATGACTTCAACACCATATTTCTCATGGATATCTTTCGCAAGTGCCACAGTATGTACACTTGTTCCTCCACCTGCACCATAAGTCACAGACATGAAATTTGGATTTAAAGATGCAATCTTTTCTGCAGCTTTTAAGACATTTTCATATCTGCCACTTGTTTTAGGTGGAAATACTTCAAAAGATAAAGTAACTTTATCTTCATTTAATAAATCAATAATTTTCATTGATACTCCCCCTTTTTTCCTATTCTACCTTATTTTATTTTTAAACACTAGTGTGTGTTTTATAATATTGTTTCAAAACTGTGTCTAAAAATTCAGTAGATGCAGAGACATAGTATGGTTCCATACCACTCACGATCGTCAACATGCCTTCTGTATATTTCATTTGTGGCTTCTTGAACATATGATTCACATATGCAAAGAACTTCTGTCCATCTAGGTCTTCTAAGAAGACTTTAGAGAAACGAATCTCTAATCCCTGGCTTCCATCCTTGACATCTTCAATAAGTGGATCATGTGAGAGGATATCAAATCTTCTCTTTACGACAATATTACGTACCTGTGATGGTAGTACACCATAAAGGTCTGTTAATTCCTGCTCCACACGTTTGAGGGTTTCTAAGTCATTGGCCTTATAAACACGCTGGTAGAGTTCTAATTTCTCCATATCACTCTCTACATAATCTTCTGGAATATAACCATCCACAGATACATTACGTGATGGAACTGTATCATCTTCCTTGATCTTACCCTGCTTTTCATCTATCGCATCCTGCAAGATCTTCATGTACATATCAAAACCGACCTGATCAATAAATCCTGCCTGTTCACCACCAAGAATATCACCACTTCCTCTAATAGACAGATCTCTCATCGCAATCTTATAACCAGAGCCTAATTGTGTGAATTCCTTAATGGCAGTGAGTCTCTTTTGGGCTTCTTCTGTCATAGCACGATCTTTTGTATAGAGAAGATAAGCATACGCAATACGTGCACTTCTACCAACACGACCTTTGATCTGATAAAGCTGTGCTAAACCAAACTTATCCGCATTCTCAATAATAATCGTATTCGCATTCGGTATATCAATACCTGTTTCAATAATTGTTGTACATACTAAAATATCATATTTCTTTTCTACGAAATCAGTCATGACATCTTCTAGTTCTGTCTTATCCATCTGACCATGTCCTACCCCAATACGTGCATGAGGTAAGAGGGTCTGTAAAGTAGAGGCTATTTCATAGATATTCTCTGTTCTATTATGAAGATAGAATACCTGACCATTACGTGATAATTCCCTTTCAATCACCTGTTTAATGAGAGCCCAGCTTTTTTCTGATACATAGGTCTGTACAGGTAATCTATTTAATGGTGGTGTTTCTATTTGTGAGAGTCCTCTAATTCCCATGATGGACATCTGTAATGTACGCGGAATTGGTGTGGCAGTAAGTGTAAGAACATCAATTGTTTTTCTGAGGTTCTTGATCTTCTCTTTCTGTCTCACACCAAAACGCTGTTCTTCATCGATACATAGTAATCCTAAATCCTTGAACTCTACATCCTTGGATAAAATACGATGTGTACCAACTAATAAATCAATATTACCTTCCTTTAAATCAGATAGAATCTGTTTCTTTTCTTTAGTAGTCGTAAAACGATTGAGTAACGCAATATTCACTGGGAACTTCTCAAAACGTTTCTGCATTGTACGATAATGCTGGGAAGAAAGAATAGTTGTAGGACATAGGAAAGCACATTGTTTCTTCGATACAATTGCCTTAAAGCAGGCTCTTAAAGCCACTTCTGTCTTACCAAAGCCAACATCCCCACATAATAGTCTATCCATCGGACGTGGTGTTTCCATATCTTTCTTGATTTCTTCTACAGCCTGTGCCTGGTCTGGAGTCAATTCATAACCAAACTCACTTTCAAACTCTAATTGAAGATCCCCATCAGGTTCAAACGCAAAACCTGGCTGTCTCATTCTTTCTGCATATAAGTTAATCAGATCATCAGCAAGACCATCTACCTTCTGTCTGACTCTTGCTTTCTCTTTTGCCCATTTAGGTGAGCCTAAAGCATGAATACGAGGTGGTTTACCATCTCTAGATGAATATTTTCTAATTAACTGGAACTGTTCTACTGGAACATAAAGGATATCATTACCTTTATAGGCAATATGTAGATAATCTTTATGCACACCATCAACGACTAATGTTTCAATACCCATATATTGTCCAATACCATTTGTATCATGAACAACATAATCTCCTACCTTTAATTCATTGTAGTCAGAGATTTTAGTCGCATCTCTGTATTTAATATATTTCTTCTTTGTTTCTTGTACCTTGAAAAGTTCCTGGCTTGTGAGTAATACAGTCTTCTCTTCCACAAAATTCATTCCACAAGGTAAATGTCCTAAGAATAGGTTAACGCCATCATAGATCTTATTTGTGGCACTTGTGAGAGTAAAAGGAATAGCATGATCGGTAAATAAGTTGACTAATATATCTATCTGACGCTTTTCATCTACACCAATCATGACACGATTGTATGTGAGTAAATCCTTTAACTGACTAATAAAGATTTTTTCATTAGCCATAGAGATCATGACAGGCTGCGTCATAAACATGATCTGTTGATCATTTTCTCTAAATCGAACAAAGTCTACATTCTGACGTTTTAATATAGTCTGAGGATTATTAATCAGTTTAAGTCCTCTGATCATCTGTCCTATTTCTTCTAATTCATGATAATAGAGGTAGTTCTCTTCCATATATGTCTTATAAGAAGCAAGAATAGAAGCGAAAGATGCAGTAATAATTGTATAATCACGTGCATAATCCATGATTGTGGCAGTTTCAGGGAATAAACCTAAATACTGATAAATACGTGGATTATAGTCATGTGCTTTAAGTGATTCAATATCTAATGCATAGGTCTGTTCAAGTTCATCCTTGAAATCATCCTTGACAGTCATCTTATCTTTTAATGTCTGGATAGATGCTTCTACTTGTGGTAAAGCCTCATCTTCATACATCATATCTGTAGCTGGAAGAATATCGATAGACTCTATTCTATTTGTTCTTCTTTGTGAGTCTTTATCATAGAAAGAGATTTCTTCTATTTCATCATCAAAGAATTCAATACGAACAGGTTGGTCATACTGAATTGTATAAACATCAAGTACTTCCCCTCGTCTAGAATAATAGAAAGGTGAATCAACTCTTTGCGTATTCTTATATCCAATAAACTGTAACCTCTTCTTGAGTTCTAAAGGATCAATAGTATCTCCCTTCTTCAAGCTTATAATACTCTTCTTAAAAAGCTCTACAGGAGTAATGTAACGTGTCATTGAGTGCATATGACAGACACAGATCATCGGTCTATCCTGTGTCATAGCATATAATGCATTAATTCTCTCACCTAATAGTTCATAAGAATAAGCCACTGATTCAACACGTAATGATTCATCTGC
>NZ_DBPF01000026.1:0-5716 GCF_002299355.1 Catenibacterium sp. UBA627 | reverse complement strand
GGGAAATAGACCACCTGATTCACAAGTTCAGTTAATGTTTTATAGAGGTTAAATGCCTCATATTGGTTGTTTTTAATAATCAGGATTTTTCTTGGATTATGCCAAAAAGAACCAGCAATGAGATAAGCCTCATCGCTAGTTGAGTTTGTGACAATAGTTCCATTGTCTTTATCTAAGGTACGTAGGGCCTGATTATCTTTTAAAAGATTCAGTATTTTTTCCATAACAATCACCTAGTTATATTTATTCATTGCTTTATTAAAACCATCATCTAAATAACATAAGACAGCTTCTGTCGCACGTTTAGCACCTTCTGATATAAGCTTTTCTTCTTCCTTAGAGAAGTGTCCAAGTACCCAGTCCACTACACTATAAAGCTTATTCTTAGAAATACCTACACGAATACGCTTGAAGTTCTGAGTACCTACATGAGCAATAATACTCTTGATTCCATTATGTCCACCCGCACTGCCTTTTTCTCTTAAGCGAAGCTTACCAGTAGGCATATCCATATCATCATAAATAACTAATAGATCTTCAACAGGAATCTTGAAGAACTGCATCACTGCCGCAACAGATTCACCAGAATTGTTCATATAAGTCTGAGGCTTAAGTAAGATAACATCCTCACCCTTATACTTGAATTTAGTATATAAGCCTTTGAACTTTTCTTTATCAATAGATTGATTCATTTCATCACTTAAGACATCTAAACAATAAAATCCTGTATTATGTCTTGTCATATCATATTCTTTACCAGGATTTCCTAATCCAACAATTAATTTCATTCCATACTCCTATCTTGCACATACAACCATGGATACACCAAATACATTGAGCTGTCCATTTTCTATTCTTTCATTTGACATACTATATAATATCTTAAAGTCATCTTCAATACCAATAGTAATCACATCATATGAAGGATTAAAATAAATCTTAAATTCTTTATAATCTCCTTCATCCTGAGTCAAATGATATTCTACCATACGATAGTAGATATTGTTGATAAATACATGCTGATGCATCTCTTCATAGTCATAATATCTAAAGCACTTGTTGTTTTTTCTTAAATCTATAAAGAACTTTACAGCCTGTACAACATTCATATAACGGTCATGACGTTCCCAGTCTAATTTATTGACTGCATCTCCTGCATTATAAGAATTCTGATTACCATTCTTAGTTCCTAAGAATTCCTGTCCGGCATGAATAAAAGGAACACCCTGAGCTAGAATAGTCATTGCAAGTGTTAATAAGCATCTCTTCTGACGACAATATTCATCTTCATGTCCATTAGAAATAATGAATTTATCAAATACAGTCGCATTATCATGACATTCAGCATAGTTAATACTCTGTTCTATTGATGAGAACTTATTGTAGTCACACATTGCGATAATGGCTTCATTTGTCTTATATGTATCCCCAGATGTATAGCCTTTGACTTCCATCTGATTAGGTCCCTTGATTGTATCTCTGAAATGATCATTAAAGAAACCTACATGAGGTGTTTTATGGTTATTTTCAATTGTTGTCTTTTCTGAATCAGGTAATGCAGTACCCATATTCCATCCTTCACCATATAGCATAAATGATGAATCTAATGAATGGCCCTGTTCATAAATCATATTCACTGTATCAATATCCACAATACCCATGAGATCCATTCTAAAGCCATCTACACCATAAAGAACCTGCCATCTCTTGCACATATCTAAGATATATTTACGACACATCTTGGCAGTACTATTTAAATCATTCCCACACCATGAACCATTAGATAATTCACCCTTATCATCTCTTCTAAAGAAATAATAAGGGACTGTCTTTTCTAATGCATTATTATTTACATCATGCATATGATTATAGACTACATCAAGAATAACACGCATATTATGCTTATGAATACAGCGTACCATACGTTGACATTCCTGGATTCTCTTATAACCATCATTAGGATCAGTAATATAACTTCCTTCAGGTACATTATATTGTGCTGGATCATAACCCCAGTTATAAAGTAAATCCGGATGATCTTCATCTACTGTTGCATAATCATTGATTGGTAAAAGCTGTACATGAGTTACACCAAGCATATCTAAATAGTCCATACCTGAAGAAAAACCATTCTTAGTCACTGTGTCTTCTTCACAGAAACCTAAGAACTTACCTTTATGTGTGATCTGTCCATATTCATCCACAGAGAAGTCTCTGACACCTACTTCATAAATAACTGCATCTGTATTATGTTTAAGTTCTGTCAAAGGATAATCCACTCGTCTTACCTTATCTAAATCAATGACTACTGAACTATGCATATTAGCTGTACAAGAATAAGCATATGGATCAGCTGTTTCAGTGGATTCCTCATTCATTCCAATAATATAAACATATTCATAACCATCTAGATCTTTCTTAATAGTTGTACTATAGACCCCCTTATCTCCTCTTTCTAAAGGATAATAATGAAGGTCTTCATCTTTCCAAATTTTTAATACAACTTCCGTAGAAAGAGGTGACCAAACCTTGAATGTTGTTTTCTCTTTTGTATAATGACTGCCTAAATCATCACCATCATAATAAAAATGATCATCAAACTCTTTACTCATAGAAAGCTGACTAAAATCTAAAAAACAAGCGAGACCATAATTATCAAACACTTTATATCTTGTACCTACAGAAAAGTCTGTATGCAAAAGATACGACTGGAATCCATTTTCTTTCTCAGTCGCTTCGCCTTTAAGTATCTTGACTTCACTTGTATCTAAATTTTTTAAATAATACTGACTTGAAACTCCGTTATAATAATTTAATGATAAATCAACTTTGATCAAATCAAAGTCAATCGCATAAGCATACATACGTATTGATTCCCTTTGCATATTATAAACCTACCTTTTCACATTCTCTATTCTATCATAAAAATATGAGAAAAAAAGAAAGTATTTAAATTTGAAAAAGAAAGCCATATAACACAAAAAAGACTTAACAACATAAGTCGTTAAGTCTATATAAATCTATTACTTTGTGATTGTAAATGTACGAATAATAGGTGCTGCCTGATAGTTTCCACCTACAGTCACTGCTGTCATAGTATATACACCAGGTTCAGTAGGTGCTGTAGTTGTACTAGAATAAGGCTTTAAGTTAGACTGTACACCAGTATATAAGTAATGAACGTTTTCATCAGAAACAACTTCATCATTATATGTAAGTGTAGCCTTGAAATCAAAGTTCTGAGCTTCTTCTTTAGAAATCTTACCCTTAGTGAACTTCTGGTTCCATATTAATTTAACACCCTTTACATGCTGTTTTACAAGTAATGCCCCAATACCAACACCAGTTTCATAGTTCTTGTTGTCAGTAACTGCAGTGACTGCATATAAACCAGCTCTATTTGGAGTACCAAATCCAACACGTACATTATCCGCAATACCAGGTAATTTGTTGATAACTTTTAAGATCTGTCCGAATGTACCTGTGTCAATATGTAACTTTTCTAATAAATCTAATAGTTCCTGAGTGCTGAATAGTTTTCTTAATTCACCAACAGTGACACCATCCTGCATCATCTGAGTAAATGATTTACCAAATACCTTTTCTACTACAGGATCAAGAACCTTTATAACAGCTTCATTATCAGTGAAACGAGCAGGAAGATCTAAATAAAGCCCTAAACTTACATTACTTGTAGCACCTGCATAAACGGTATACACATCGAACTTATCAGCTGGATTTGTAGTAATGAAATCCTTTGATAATTCTTCATCCGCAAAGATATTAGTAGAATGAACACTCACCTTTACTTTTGCCTTCTTAACAGTAATAGTCGTTTCACCACTTGTGCTTGGACGATAATCACTATTACCTTTATAAGTGATTCTTACTTTCTGCTCACCTGCTGGCATCTGTGGATAATCTAATACAAGATTAACTTTACCACCTTCAACAGGAGCCCAATTTTTTACACCACCATCAATATTACCAGCAAGAACGTTTGTGCCATAATATTCATAAGTGAAATCATCTACTGATAATTCAGCCTTTGAAGGTAATGTAGACTTACTGAAATCAATTGATTCAAATAAAGCCTTCTTCATTTCCTGTGCATCCATATTATAAGTAATAGATGTGCCTTCTTTAAGTGTAACTGCAGATTCTAAACGATTGTCTTCTACATTTACTGTTACAACAATATTACCGCCTTTATATTCTTTTGTCGCATTCCAAGAAAGTCTGATTTTCCAAGTACCTGCTTTAAACTTATTAAGATTTAAATCTGAACTATTGCTTAATTCATACCATATTTCTCCAAGATTTATTGGATTTGCATTGTATTCAACCTTGAAATCTTCAAATGATAATTCAGGATTTGTAGACTTGATAACTGCTTCATAAATAGCCTTTGCAGTGGCATCATAGTCATAAGACTGATCCTTATTAAACTTCATAGAAACATTATAAGGACCTTCATTAGTCACTACATCTACAGTAGCACGGTCTACTACATTGATTGTAGTTATTACTTCACGAGGTCTATAATCCTTGCTTCCCTTATAAATAATTTTGATTTCATGTTCACCTTCAGAAATTGCAGGATAAACTTTATCACCTTTAACACTTACCCATTTATTTGTAAGACCTATTAAGCCCTTTGCATGATACTGAATAGTCACATCATCTGCAGTTAATTGAGGAGTAGAAGTCGCAATGACTTTATCAAAGATGTCCTTTTCTACCTGATCATAATCAACTGTTAGATCATCATTGTAAGCAAGTTTAATAGTCTGTCCTTCATTCACTGTGATGTCTGCAGGTGTACGATCCTTTACAGTGATATTGACTTCTTTTTCTGTACCATAGTAAGTATCATTTCCATTGAAAGAAATTTTAATTTCATGAGCACCTGCAGTAATAGCTGGTCTACCAGCTTCACCGTCTAAGTTTGTCCATAAAGTAAATTTTCCAAGGGTGTAAGCATACTTGATTTCTACATTTTCCCAAGTTAAATCAGGAGTTGATTCTTTTACAACTTTTTCAAAGATAGCTTTTTTCAATACGTCATAATCAATATTTTCAGCATCTTTATAAGGTAATGTGACTTCAACGCCTTCATTCACTTCAATAACACTATTAAGCTTTGCAGCCTTAGTGACAGTCACTTCCTTAGTAGTCCCTTTAATTCTTACCTGATAGCTGCCATCACTATTTGCAGCTAAAGATGGATGTGTATAAGTTGTAGTAATACCAAGAAAGTTCTTTTTCGTTGATTCAAATCCGTTAATTGAACCCCATTCAGTATTTTTTGATGCAATTGAACTTTTCCCTTCACACTGATATTCCCACTCAATGCTAGAAGTGTCCACATTGTCTAAATTCTTAATTAATGCCTTATTAAGAATTTCTGTTACCTGTTCTACTGTTGCATCAGATGGAATAAGCACTGTCGCATTCTGTAATACAGGAGATTCTGTTGTTGTTTGTACAACTGGTGTTGTTTCTAGTGCATGTACATTGAATACGCGTGCTGGCTGTGCAAGTGGTGCAACAATCATGGCAGTCGCAACAACTTCAACCAAAATCTTCTTTGTCTTCATTTATTTTCCCCTTTCTTTATATGACTCTTTAATTATATAAAAAAAATTATAGTTAGACTACTAAATAAACGTTAAATGTTGGAAAAGGTTACATTTACCAGGAAAATGTATACAAA